>JACQAL010000017.1 GCA_016195025.1 Bacteroidota bacterium
AATGCACCATCAAGGTTTGCCAGAATTTCTACTGATAAATAAATTATTCCTATGATTTTTAAAATATTTTTCATTACTTTTGAGTTTAGTTTCATCAAAAGTATGGTTTTTGCCTAAATACCAATTAATTGTTATATCCGATATTTCTACTATGTTCATTATTCTTCTCTTTTATATTCTTTTTCTTCTGAAAAATATTTGTTGTATTCTAAAACTTTTTCTTCAATTAATTTGGTTAATTGTTTGCCCGTTATATTTGTCAATTCGTCTGGAGTTCCTAATTTCCAAATTTTGGCTTCTGTTATTACCTTTATAAATACTGACAAAAATTTTCTACGAAAAATCTGTTCTTCATTAGATTCAAAATCTCTAAACTTTTTTAATGCGATTATTTTATTTTTCAATTCTATATTTTCAGAATTTATCTTGTATAGAATATTAGTATTAACTAAACCAATCTTATCAGAAATCTTCCAATAAAAATAAAATATTGCAAGTAAGATTGTAATTACACAAGAAATAATAAGCCATGTATAATCAATATTATTCATAGGATTTTGGGAATTGGAATTGTGGAAAAAGAATTGATAAAATCCAATACAATCTACTATAAATGCCAATGAAGAAGGAATTATTCTTTGTGGAGATTTTAATGTTTTCATTACTTTTGATATTAGTTTTGTCAAAAGTATGATTTTTGCCTAAATACCAATAGGTTGTCATATCCGTTTCTTTTTTCGATTTCATCGGTATTTGTTTTATTGGGTTACTATTAAATATTTTTCATAGATGGAAAGGTATTCAACGAAAAGCCGTTTTGCTTCATCTGATGTAGGAGAAACAAAGGGGGAACCGACAAACGCAAGCGTACTCGAACCCCAATACTCGTAAAACGTATGCGAGAAAACGAGACCCGCTTCTGTCATTTCTCCAACAGGAAACCATCGCCTTTGCGATTTGTTTTTATAATCCGGTATAAAATTTTTCTCTTTATTATTCAGCGCAATTATTTTCCGAATCATGCACGAAGCATTTTCGTGTTCATCTTCGGCATCCACAAGTTTTTCATGCGGGAGATAAGCATATCCCGCTTCTTTTCTCTTTGAATAATCATACGTGATGGTGAGATTATTTTTCTTACAGAAATTTTGGAATAGTTCTATCCAATCGGAATTATTTTTGAAGGCGTCTTCGCCAAAAATTCTTTTGAGTAAAGATTTTCCATTAGTGTCTGCCGATGGATATTCGGTTTTTGCTTTTTCGAGTATTTCCATTTTTTTATTAGTTGGTTTTTATTTTCAATTCAAAATATTTACTGCTTTGTATTTCAGATAGCAGCCATTTATGCCGGAAATAGTTTTCTATTATTTCGGTGGCTGGAATTTCGGTAAGCATTCCTTCGGACTGCAAAAGTTCAATTCCTTTCATGCTCAGGTTGCCCAATGGGCGCATTTCGCTGGTATCTTCCGGAGAAATAAAATAAATGGGATGAAAGTTTTTTATGCCGGAATAAATTTTCAGGATGAAGCGTTTCTTGCCCTCTCCCTCATTCCCTCCCCCGATGGGGGAGGGAAGGGCGGGGATGGAATTTTCGGCATTGTCAATATTATTGCTTCCGCAAAACGGGCAGCTGATGGTTCCGATGGGCTGATCGCCATCTTCCGGAAAATTTTTCCCGCAATTGCAGCAATGGAATTTGCGAAGGGTTTCGGGGAACATTCAGCTTATGTATTTTAATTTTATTTCAGGAAACCAGGCGCGTGCTTCATCTTCCGGAAGCGGAGAACCATTCTGAAGAATATCTATGCGCACCGGCACTTGCTTCCATATTTCCCCGAGTAAAAGTTTTTTATCCATGTTTATTTTTTTTATGGGCAAAGGGGGAGAGTGAACAAACTGCAATTGTCTTGCTCTTTTTCTCTCCCCTGGCTTTTAAGCCGCTTCGCTCCCTTTTCTTAGTTTTTTGTTTCGTGTTCTTCTAATAAAGAATGCCCGTTCATGTTTTCTTTCTTTTCAAGATTTGCACCATAATTATTATTATATTAAATTCTTATTTCCTAATAATAACCACGATTTTTATATAAACCATGTGATTTTAGATTTAAAAGTTAATGTGAATTCTATATACTACAACAATACGAATTTATGCCCTACTACTCTATATTATATATTTTAGGGAATAATAAGAATATGGCGGACATTAATCTCATCTCCTTGTTTTGTATCTACCATCAGAATATGATAACCGAATTCTGTTTCAAATACGTCTGAAACTACTTTCTCTTTTATTGAAAAAGCCACTGCTTCAAATTCGGAGACAAACGTTCCACGCTGAATGTTTTTGTATAATCCTCCGTTTGCCGCAGAACCGGGGTCCATTGAAAATTTAATGGCAGCAGAAGCAAAATCTATTTTTCCTGAAACAATCGCTTCCCGAATGGAATCAATTTTTTGCCTGGCTATATCTTTTTCTGCGGTATCAAATTTATTGTGTGATTGCCCTAAAATTAAATGAGATGAAATGAATAAAAGAAGAATTGAAAAAATAATTTTGAATTTCATTTTAAATTAATTTCATGCAAGTTGCTTTGTTGATATTTATGAAGAATTTTTTTTCGCATCATTCGCATACATTCATGCCTGCCTGCCGGTTTACCTGCCGTATGTATGGCAGGCAGGTTTTGGAATTATTTTATCAAACGAATTACTTCCCTCCCCCTTTCAACTCCGCATCTAACTTTTTATATTTCTCTGTTTCTCCCTGTCCTGTGCGTGCATAGAGTTGCCGGAGGGTTCGCATGGTGTCTTTATCGGTTGCATCCAACTCGTGCGCTTTTTCCAGCAGCGGAATTGCCTTTTGAAAAATTGAATCGGCTCTTGCTTCTTCGGCTTTTACTTTCTTTGGGTCTTTGGTGTTTTCCGCTTCATTGATAATGGCTGCGCCCATGTTGTTGTAGAAAACTCCCAAACTATAGAGCCCTGCAAAATAACCGGGCTTCAACTCTATTGCTTTGTTAAATTCTTCTTCTGCTTTTTTCGCCAGTCCGGCTGAGTTGGCAGTCCGCGGCAAATCGTTTCCTGCCGCATCTTTCGGAAATGCCACTTTATTGTAGGTCTGCCCCAGCACCAGATGCAGTTCGTGGTTGTCGGGATTTTTTTCCAATGCGCGGTGAATGCTTGCAATGGCATCTTCTGATTTTCCGCTTTTCAAATAAAGATTTATTTTTTCAATCAGCAGCAAATAACTTTCGGGCATTGCATCGCTGGCTTTCAGAATGATTTTTCTTAGAGAAGCAGTATCCTCTGCATCCTTGTATAGTTGAATGATGGTTAAATAACTGGTTTCGGGTTTATAGTTGATTGCAATTAACTTTTCATAATACTTTTCTGCTTTTTTATACTCTTTCTCGTGCGAAGCGGCAACCGCCAGGTTATTGATGGACGCTGTATCGGTAACGTTCATTTTTAATTTCATTTCAACCGACTTTTCATAATACGGAACTGCATCGGCATAATTTTTATTTCTCAAACTTGAATAGGCGCGGTCGCTGTAATCGTTTGCAATCACTTTTATTTTCAGATTGGCATCATCGGAATAAATTTTTTTCTCATCCAACTCTGTTTCCTTCTGAAACGATTGGAGCGCTTCGTCCAGTTCATTCATTGAAACGGCTTGATAAGCGCCCAGCAGTTTTTTGTTTATGTCGCCATCGGCACTTTTGTTCATTTCGTTTTTCAGGTTCAAATCAAAAAGCGAAAGATATATTTCTCCCCTGTAAAACCAGGTTTTCTCCTTGCCTGCCGTGGTTTCATCTTTTGCGGCAAGGTCAATTTTTTCTTTCGCCTGCAGCAGCGAGTTTTTATCGTTGAACTTTTTATAATCTTCGTAAAGCGCAGTGGCGCTGTTCAGGTTTTTGTTTTGGGAATAAGAAATTCCGCCTGCGGCAATAAATAAAATGAGAATGTATTTTTTCATAACGGTTCCAAAAGTATGAAAAACTCTCCCCCATCCTCTCTCTTTAAAAAAGAGGTAGTGTCTCATTTTGAAATTTGTTTAGTGAACCTTTGTGTCTTAGTGCCTTCGTGGCTATGCTTTTCTTTATTTTTGCCACTAAGACACGAAGTCACTAAGAAAACCACACGAAGAAATACAAACTGAGACACTATCAAAAAAGAGAGGGGTGACCGGGGGTCGGGGTGAGTTCCTGATACTACCCGCAATAAAAAGATTTATATATTCGCCCCACAAAAAAATTACTACCATGAAAAAAATATTTCTTCTCTCAGTTACATTCAGCGCATTTATTATTTCTGCAGTTGCCCAGCCGCAGTTAATTGAAAAAACAGATGTGCCGGCAGGTAAGGTTGGAATTGCCTATAAAAAATATAAACTCACAAACGGATTGACTGTTCTTCTTCACGAAGACCACTCCGACCCTATTGTGAACGTTGCCGTAACTTATAAAGTGGGTTCTTACAGGGAGGACTTGGGAAAATCCGGCTTCGCGCATTTCTTCGAGCACATGATGTTTCAGGGCTCCAAGCACATTGCCGATGAAGAACATTTTAAAATTATTCAGACCGCAGGCGGAAACATGAATGGTTTTACCGAGCACGACAAGACCACTTATTTTGAAACGCTTCCTTCCAATTATCTTGAAACCGCACTTTGGCTGGAAGCAGACAGAATGGGTTTTCTTCTCGACTCTCTTTACGAACGCAAATTTGAAAACCAGCGTGACGCAGTGAAGAATGAAAAATCGCAGAACGTAGAGAACCAACCTTACGCGCTCGGCTTTGAAGAAGAAATAAATGAATTGCTTTATCCTGCAGGGCATCCTTATAGTTGGCCCGTGATTGGATATACCGATGATTTGAACCGCGCTTCCATGAATGATGTGAGGAATTTTTTCCTTCGCTGGTACGGACCTAACAATGCCATTCTTGCCGTGAGCGGTGACTTTGATGAAGCGCAGGCATTGAAATGGATTGATAAATATTACGGAACATTGAAGCAATGCCCCGAAGTGAAAAAGGTGCGCGCTCCGCAGGTGGTGTTGCCGCAGGATAAATATGGCGCTTACCGCGACCGCGTGTTTCTTCCCTTGAACCTGAGAGTATATCCCACCGTTCCGCAATATCACCGCGATGAAGCGGCTTTGGATTTGCTTGCCGATATGTTTGGTTCAGGCAAAAACTCACTGCTCTATAAAAACTTTGTGAAGAATGAAAAAGCAGCCACAGCATTTGCGCAACATAGCAATCAGGAACTGAGCGGTGAATTTCAAATTGGCGTGATTGCCTATCCTCCCGATGATTTCAACTACGAGAATTTGTTCGGAGAGATTGACAAAAATGTGAAAGCCACGCTCGATGAATTTGAAAAAACAGGAATCACCGATGATGCGCTTCAACGCGCCAAAGCAAAAAAGATTACTTCCATTTATGACGGGCTTGACGGTGTGTTTCAAAAATCGCTCATGATGTCGGAATGGGAGCGCCTGCTCGGAAAAAATTCTTCCATTCAGGATGAAATTGACCGCTACAACAAAGTGACGAAAGAAGATATTACGCGCGTGTTCAGCAAATACATTAAAAGTGCGGGCGCGGCAATTCTGAACACCTACCCTATCATCAGTGCAAAAGATTCTGCCAAGAGTTCTAACCCCTATGCCGGGCAAACTTTTACAGCAAATCCTGAATACAACGGTCTTTCGTATCAGCCCACTCCCGATGGATTTGACAGAGGAGTTCGTCCGGTTCCGGGCGCTCCCAAAATAGTGAAGGTTCCGGATTATTTCCAGTTTGCGCTCAGCAACGGAATTAAAGTGATTGGAACTTCTTTCAGCGAAACACCCATTGTTCAACTGCGCATTGAAATGGATGGCGGAGAACTGGTGAATGCCGATTCTAAAAAAACAGGAATTGCATCACTTACCGCAAACATGATGAACGAAAGCACAAAAAATTATACATCCGAACAAGTGGAAGCGGAACTTGATAAACTGGGAAGCGATATTTCTTTTTCGGCAAACAAACTCAGCACCGTGATTACGGTTTCTTCGCTCAAAGAAAATTTAGACGCTACCATGAAAATTCTGGAAGAGAAATTATTCCGCCCTGCTTTCAAAGAAGATGACTTCAAGCGGCTGAAAAAAGAAATGAGCAATAACATTCAGCAGGAAGCAAAACAGCCGGAACAAACGGCAACTAAACTTTTCGATTATGTGCTCTATGGCGAAACTCCGCTGGGCCTTTCTGCTTCGGTGAAATCGGTAGATAAAATTTCATTGCAGGATGTGAAGGACTACTATGAAAAAAACTACACCCCTACCCTTGCAAAAATTACTGTTGTAGGAGATGTGAACAATGAAGTTGCCAAACAAAAATTGGATATTCTTTCCAAGTGGCCTTCAAAAAATGTTACTGTTCCCGCTCCTCCCGCCCCTGTTACTCAAACTGCTGACCAGTTTTATATTTATGACATGGCGGGCGCTCCGTCAACGGTGGTTTACATGGGATATGCTTCCAACAAGTATGAGCCCTACGGAGATTTCTTTAAGAACCGCATTGTTAATTTTGCGTTCGGAGGAAATTTCAACAGCCGCATTAACTTAAACCTTCGCGAAGAAAAAGGATATACGTATGGCATTCGTTCTGCGTTTAGCGGAAACGCGTACACCGGAAAGTTTCTGATTTCTTCTTCGGTGAAACGGAAATCCACCGCGCTTTCGCTGGCAGAAATCATGAAGGAGATGAAGAATTACAATACCAACGGAATAACCGACAAGGAACTGGAGTACACAAAAAATTCCATGCTCAACCAGGAAGCCATCAAGTATGAATCGTCCATGCAGAAATTGTTTTTCCTTTCGGATATTGTGAAATATAATTTGGAAAAAGATTACACGCAGAAGCAGAATGACATTCTGAAAGGCATTACGAAAGAGGAAGCGAACGCGCAAATCAAAAAATACATGAAAACATCTCCGCTGAACATGCTGGTGGTGGGAGATAAAATGGCGATTGACGCGCAGTTGAAAAAATATGCTGCCGAGCCGCAATACGCTCCCAATCTTTCAAACATCAAACTCAAAAAAATATCGGACTGATAATTGTTAACCTGCCAAAGTACGAATGGTTACCAATGTACTAATGGAATGCAAAAACTGATGGCTGCTAGTAGTACATTAGTACAGATTTGTAAATTAATAGATGATTGGATAAATAAAACGAATAGTATGATTAAAAAAATAATTCTTCTTCTTCTCTTTCAATTTGCTTTTGTCACTCTGAGTTTAGTCGAAGGGCAAAATGTTGAAGTGCAAAATGCATACATGTATCTGGGTGAAAAAAATTACGCCAAAGCAAAAACTTCTGCCGATGCTTCTGTTGCAAATGAAAAAACCAAAGAGATGGCGAAAGCATGGCTTTACCGCGGGCAGGCTTACAAGGCAATTTTTTCCGATACCAGCCGGAAAGTAAATGCGCTCGATGCCGATGCGGCAGAAAAAGCAGTGGAAAGTTTTGTGCGCTGTTATCAACTCGACAAAGAAAAATTTTACAAGGATGATTTGAAAGGCGGACTGGCGGTGAGCGCGGGCGAGTTGTGGAACAAAACGGAAAAAATTTATTTGCCCTATAAAGAATATGAAAAAGCAATTGCCGCAGATGAATTATTGAAAACCGCCCTGCCGTATGATGCCGATGAATTGTTAAAGCGCAGAAACGTTACTGCCGAAAACATAATGTGGTCGCAATACCGCGCCTATTATTCTTCCGGCAACAATGCAAAAGCGAAAGAGACGGGGAATAAACTTATGTCAATGAACTATAAAGTTCCTGCCATTTATTCAAGCATGGCGAAATTAAATCTTTCGGAAAAAGATACGGCTGCCGCTCTCTCTTCGCTCGATAAAGGGCTTGCGCTGTTTGAAGACAATATGGATTTGATTGAAATGCAGATTGACATTCTGATGAAGCAAAAGAAAACCGATGTGCTGAAACAGAAACTTGAAAGCGCAGTGGAAATAAATCCGAACAGCGATATGCTTCATGCCGCTCTTGCAAACCTCTATGATAAATTAAATGAACCCGACAAATCTGAAAAAGAATATCTGGAAGCAATTGACATCAATCCGAAAAATGAATATGCCTTGTTTAACTTAGGCGCAAAATATTTTAACCAGGGAAATGAGTGGAATAAAAAACTCAATGACCTTCCGCCCAGCGAAAAAGCAAAAGCGAAGGACTATGAAACAAAGAGCAACGATACTTTCCGCAAAGCGGCAACCTACTTTGAAAAATATTACCAGTTAAAACCCGATGCAGCCGTCAAGCAGCGCCTGCGCAAAGTTTATATATTGCTTGGCGAAAATGAAAAAGCGGATAAGTACAAATAATTATTCCTTGATGATTTTATAAGAAATAATTTTTTCGGATGAAGAAATTTTAAGCAGGTACACTCCCCTATCCAGATTTCCTAACGGAAGATATTCTTCACTTTTCGGCTCTGCAATTTTTTTGCTGTACACTTCTCTTGAAAGCAAATCGTAAACAGCAACCTCAATTTCTTTTTTGAAAGAAGAACTGATTGTTATTCCATCGGTAAAAAGAGTGGGACGAATAGAAAAAGAATTTTGTTCCGCTTCATTTGTTCCCAGCACAAGAATGGAAACATCCTTGCAGAAAATTGACTGGCAACTATCGCAGGAATATACTGTAAGGCAAACCGAATAGGTTCCGTTTGCGGAATATGTATGAATGGGATTTTGCGCGGAAGAATTATTTCCATCTCCAAAATTCCAAGTATAGTAACAAGCGGCAAGGGAGTTGTTTGTAAAGTAAGCCGTGTCGCCATTGGTAGTATCGGCAAAGGAAGAAACCGGAAGAACATTCACGGTTACTTTTTTCTTTATGGTATCCGTGCAGGTTCCGTTGGAAGCAACGAGCGTAACGGTATAATTACCGGCAGCAGCATACACATGCGAAGGAGAAAAAGCGGAGGAAGAATTTGCATCGCCAAAATTCCAGTTCCACTGATTTGAATTAACGGAAAGATTTATAAACTGAATGGAATCATTCAGACAAACGGAAGTATCAGAAATAAAATTCGCAGCGGGCTTTATGCAAATTCTCAGCGACCAAATATCCATTGCGCCATGATTGCCGCTTATGTCTCCATCATTTGAATTTGTATAGCCGGAAATCACATAGCCGTTGTACGCGGGAGAAAGCGCATACGCATCATCCAATCCCGAACCTCCGAAAGAATTTTCCCATTGAAGATTTCCAATTGAATCTGTTTTCAGAATCCAGTAATCAAAACTTCCGTGATTGCCGGTAACATCTCCATCGGTGGAATTGGAATATCCGGCAAGAACAAATCCGTTATCGGGCGAAGTAAGAATTCTTGTTCCGTAATCACCGCTGCTTCCGCCAAAAGTTTTTTGCCATTTCAGATTTCCGGCTGAATCAAGTTTAATCAGCCACTCATCCATTCCGCCATGATTGTTGGTAACATCTCCGTCATTGGAATTTGTATAGCCGATTACCGCATAGCCGCTGTCGCTGGTTTGCGTAAGATAAAACGCCACATCATCGTTGCTTCCGCCAAAAGTTTTGCTCCACTTGATATTTCCAACTGAATCAATTTTCACAATCCACTCGTCATCCAATCCTTTGGTAGTTCCTACATCTCCATCGTTTGAATCGCTATGACCGGCAATTACAAACCCGCCATCGTTGGTTGGAACAATGGTGTGCGAATCTTCATCACTGCTTCCGCCCAAGCATTTTTGCCATTTGAGATTTCCTACCGAATCAATTTTGAAAACCCAGAAATCGCCCGAGCCGTGATTTCCGCTCACGTCTCCATCGTTTGAAAAAGTATTTGCGGTAACCATGTAACTTCCGTCTTTCATAGGAAGAATTCCCGATTCAATGTTGCCGTCATCGTTGCTGCCTCCATACACTTTTTTCCATTTCACATTTCCTGCGGAATCAAGTTTCACAATCAGCACATCGGTCATGCCGTGATTGCCGGAAATAAGTGTATCGTTTGAATCAGTGAAACCGGAAAGAATAAATCCTTTATCTAAAGTTTGCGAAACATTCCACGCCAAATCAAATCCGTTTCCTCCTATGGATTTCTGCCATTGAATAGTTCCGAGGGAATCAAACTTCACCGCCCACATATCAAAACTTCCGTAATTAGTTGTTACATCTCCATCGGTGGAATTGGAATAACCCACAGTCACATATCCTCCATCGCTGGTTTTTTGCTGGAAGCGCGCGAAATCAAAACTGCTCCCACCAAAAGTTTTTTCCCATTGAATAACCGGCTGGGAAAAAACAGTAAGCGGCAAACAGTATGCGGTGAGAAGTAAAAGAGTTTTCATTCGGAAGCGTAATATTTCATAAAGTTCATAAATTTTTTCATAAAGATTCTTGTTCTCAAATGATATTTTTCTCCTTTAATCCAGAAATCAATATGCTTTGTTTTTGGTTTGTTGAAAAGCGGATTGTAACTTGCGCGGTAACTGATGTAAAAATCTTTTGATGCGTTGAAGTCCTGGTAAATTGCCACAAATGGTTTTGGTTTTTCGGCTTTTATTTTCTGGCGCAGGTCTTTGTAATTTGACAAAAGCGCTTTGCACTGGTTCAAATCAAGATTTACATAGGTAATGTTTGTTTCCAGTGAAGAAGATAAGGTAAGTATTTTAAAAAGTTTTTTTCCGTTCAAATGATATTTTTCCGCGCCAATTACCATTCCGGTTTTTCCTTTATGCTTGTATCCTGTGAGTTCCAGATAAGCAAATCCTTTGAATGAGCCGCTTTGATTGTGCAAATGTTTTTGAAAAATAGAATATGTTTCGAGCCGACTGAATTCATTTCCGTTATGCTCTTCAACATTTGTTTTAATGTATTGCTCGGTAAGATAGCGCGTGTGGCGGCAACCAAAGAAGGGTGCGCAAACGAAAAACAGAAAAATAATTTTCCTTATGTAATTTCTTATTTTCATTTGTCAGACCAGAGGTTAGATGCTTGATGTTTTAACTTCTAACCTCTAACTTCAAACTTCTAACTTTCTTCCGTTGGAGTTTCAGGGTTTGCCGGTGGATTTTCTATTGATGGAGTTTCTTCTTTTTCATCTCCGCCATCCTGTTCCTCAATATCCACTTTTGCCACGGCTGCAATTTCATCGCCTTCGTTCAAATCAATGAGGCGGACGCCTTGTGTGGCTCTTCCCATTTCTCGCAATGTTTTTACAGACATGCGGATGGTAATTCCCTCAGCGGTGATTATCATCAGGTCGTCTTTGTCCGTTACATCTTTTATTGAAATAAGATTTCCCGTCTTGTCTGTAATTTTTACCGTACGCACTCCTTTTCCTCCGCGGTTTGTAATTCTATATTCCTCTACTCCCGTGCGCTTGCCGTAACCTTTTTCTGTCACAACAAGAACGGTTTGCACTTCGGGATTGCTGATACAAATCATTCCGATTGCTTCATCGCCTTTCTTTTCTTCATCGAGTCGTATTCCGCGAACTCCGCCTGCTGTGCGTCCCATCGGGCGGACTTTTGATTCAGGGAAGCGGCATGCCTTTCCTGATTTCAATGCAATCATGATTTCAGATTTTCCATCGGTGAGTTTTGCTTCGAGCAATTCATCTTTTGCTTCTTCATCAATGCTGATGGCGTGAATTCCATTTGCGCGAGGACGCGAATACGCTTCGAGCGTTGTCTTTTTAATTGTTCCCTGTCTGGTGCACATCACCACGAAATGATTTTTCAGATACTCTTCATCGGTAAGATTTTTCACATTAACGAATGCTTTCACTTTATCATCGGGCGGAATCTGAATCACGTTTTGAATCGCGCGCCCTTTGGTTGCTTTTCCTCCTTCGGGAATTTCATAGCAGCGAAGCCAGAAACATCTTCCCTTCTGCGTGAAGAACAAAAGATAATTGTGAGTGCTCGCTACGAACATGTGCTCGAGAAAATCTTCTTCTCTTGTGGCACTTCCTTTTGCGCCCACTCCTCCCCTTCTCTGCCTGCGGTATGCAGTGAGGTCTGTTCGCTTAATATATCCGAGATGAGAAATTGTAACCACCACTTGTTCATCGGGAATGAGCGCTTCCATGTTCAGTTCGTCAGCGGCATAAACAACTTCTGTTCTGCGCTCGTCACCGTATTTTTCTTTTACTTCATTCAGTTCGTTCTTGATGATTTCATAGCGGAGAACTTCATCTCCTAATACATCTTTTAAGAACGCAATCATCTTCATCAGGTCTTCGTATTCCGCACGGATTTTATCGCGCTCAAGTCCGGTGAGAACACGCAGACGCAATTCAAGAATTGCTTTCGCCTGTTCTTCGGAAAGTTTGAAACTTTCCATCAAACCCTCTTTCGCAATCTCAGGAGTTTTAGCAGCGCGGATTATTCTTATGACTTCGTCTAAATTGTCAATCGCGATTAAATATCCTTCCAATATATGCGCGCGCTTTTCGGCTTCGGCTAATTCAAATTTTGTTCTGCGCACCACCACTTCGTGGCGGAAGTCAACAAAACTTGCGATGAGTTGTTTGAGATTGAGAAGTTGCGGTCTGCCGTTAATCAGCGCAACATTGTTCACGCTGAAACTTGATTGAAGTTCGGTGCGCTTGAAAAGATTATTAACCACCACTTTCGCGATGGCTTCTTTTTTCAGTTCATATACAATGCGCATTCCGTCTCTGTCTGATTCATCGCGGATTTCAGAAATGCCTTCCATCACTTTATCCTGGATAAGATTCGCGGTGTCTTCAATCAGTTTCGCTTTGTTAATCAGGTAAGGAATTTCAGAAACAATTATTCTTTCTCTTCCTTTATGTTCTTCCACTTCATACTTGGCGCGCATCACAATTCTTCCTCTTCCGGTTTCAAATGCTTCTTTCACGCCTTCGTATCCGTAAATAATTCCACCTGTAGGAAAGTCGGGCGCTTTCACCATTTTCATCATGTCTTCCACCGTAATGTCGCGGTTGTCTATATAAGCGATGGTTGCATTTACAATTTCTGTGAGGTTATGCGGAGGCATGTTGGTTGCCATTCCCACTGCAATTCCCGAAGCGCCATTCACTAATAAGTTTGGAATTCTCGTAGGAAGAACAGTCGGCTCGGTGAGCGAGTCATCAAAATTCGGGCGGAAGTCAACGGTATCTTTTTCAATATCGGCAAGCATTTCTTCTGCAATCTTGCGCATGCGCGCTTCGGTATAACGCATTGCCGCAGGAGGATCGCCATCCACGCTTCCGTAATTTCCCTGTCCGTCAACGAGCGGATAACGCAATGACCAGGGCTGAGCCATGCGAACCATCGTATCGTAAACAGAGGAATCCCCGTGCGGATGATATTTGCCGAGAACTTCCCCGACAATGCGCGCACTCTTTTTATAGGGACGATTTGAAAAAACTCCGAGGTCTTGCATTCCATACAAAACTCTGCGGTGCACGGGTTTTAATCCATCGCGCACATCGGGCAATGCGCGCGAAACAATCACAGACATTGAATAATCAATGTAAGCGACTTTCATTTCGTCTTCAATATTTACGGGAATGATTTTATCTTCTGCCATAGGGGTTTATCTATGAAAAGTTGTTGTTTTTAACTGCCCGAAAATACTCCTTTTGAACAGTGGATGAAGGTAGTAAAACAACTATAATTATGAACACTTCTTCGTTAAAAAATGTGAATAGAAAAAGAGATTCGGAAGGAAGTTTTCAGATGCAATAATCAGGGAGAAACATCAACACATCCGCAGGAAGCGGCATTCTTGGCAGTGTCGCAAAACTCATGCTGAAACTGCTGCTTGTAAGAATCATTTCCTTTTCCGCAGTGATGCGCCACGCGCTCATCGCCTGCATTGCTTTTATATTTGCATTCAATGCACTTTTCGCATGCTTGAAAAGCGAATAACACCGCTGCAAACAGCGCGAATAAAGCTTTCTGCTTCATACTCCTTCACTTAGCCGGTGCAAATATATTGGTTTCGGAATAGCAACCGCAAAGAATTCAAAGCAAAAATATTACTTTTGGTTATGCAACTCTTTTCCTTTTACATAATGATAACAGGATATGTAATTGCAGGCATACTGCATTTTGTTTTTCCCAAAGCATATAAACGAATAATGCCTCCGTGGATTCCATTTCACTACATGATGATTTATTTCAGCGGTGTTTGCGAAATTGTTTTTGCTTTACTGTTGATTCCGGAAATGACAAGAACTATTGGCGCATGGTTTCTCATTGCAATGCTGGTTGCTATTTTTCCGGCAAACATTCAAATGATGACTGACTTCCGAAAAAGAAAAAGCAACTATTTCTGGCTTACACTACTCCGGCTTCCTCTTCAGCCGGTTTTGATTTGGTGGGCGTGGAGTTATGTAAAATAATTTTACAAATGAATCACCTCCCCGTATGCCTGCGCTGCGGCTTCCATGATGGCTTCGCTCATGGTCGGATGCGGATGAACCGATTTAATCATTTCATGCCCGGTGGTTTCAAGTTTTCTTGCGACAACAATTTCGGCAATCATTTCGGTTACATTGAAACCAATCATGTGTGCACCGAGAACCTCTCCGTACTTGGCATCAAAAATTAATTTCACAAAACCGTCCTTCGCTCCTGCTGCGCTGGCTTTACCCGAGGCGGAATAAGGAAACTTTCCAATCTTAATTTCAAAACCTTTTTCCTTCGCTTGCTTTTCGGTAAAACCCACCGAGGCAATTTCAGGAGAAGTATAAGTGCAGCCGGGAATATTATTATAGTTGAGCGGCTCGGGATTATGCCCCGCAATTTTTTCTACGCAGATAATTCCTTCAGCAGATGCAACGTGCGCAAGGGCTTGTCCGCCTACGCAATCGCCAATTGCATAGTAGCAGGGAATGTTTGTCTGGTAATATGGATTGGTTAAAATTTTACCTTTGTCAGTTGCAATTCCAACTTCTTCCAGCCCTATGTTTTCAAGGTTGGCGGCAATTCCTACTGCGGAAAGAACCACATCACAGTCGCGGAGAATTTCAGTTGCATCTTTGGAAGATTTAATTTTCACTTTGCAGCCCTCACCTTTTGTATCAACCGAAAGAACTTCTGCAGAAGTTAAAACTTCCATTCCCATTTTTTTGAAAGAGCGCTCCAATTGTTTTGAAACTTCTTCATCTTCTACAGGAACTACATTTGGTAAAAATTCTACGAGCGTAACTTTTGTTCCCATTGCAGAATAAAAATAGGCGAACTCGCTTCCAATCGCACCTGAACCAACTACCACCATTGACTTCGGCATTTTTGGAAGAATCATTGCTTCGCGGTAACCGATAATTTTTTTGCCGTCCTGCGGAAGATTGGGAAGCGCACGCGAACGAGCGCCAACGGCAATTAAAATATTTTTTGATTCAACGGTATTTATCTTTCCGCTTTCATCCTTAACCTCAACCTTCTTTCCCGCCTTAACCTTTCCAGTTCCTTTTATCACATCAATTTTATTTTTCTTCATCAGGAACTGAACTCCTTTGCTCATTCCATCCGCCACATCTCTGGAACGTTTCACTACCGCGGAAAAATCCGCTTCGCCTCCGTTCACTTTGATTCCGTAATCGGCAGCGTGTTTCAGATATTCAAACACCTGCGCGGATTTCAAAAGCGCTTTTGTGGGAATGCATCCCCAGTTCAAACAGATTCCGCCCAACTCAGAGCGTTCAACGATTGCTGTTTTCATTCCGAGCTGTGATGCGCGAATGGCGGCAACATATCCTCCGGGGCCGGAACCGATGATAATTAAATCGTAAGACATTTTTAGAAATTATGAATTATAGATTATGAATTATAAATTCTTTGCGAAAGTAGAAAAAAATCAGTTGGCAGTTTGCAGTAAACAGTCGGCAAAGATTTATAAATTCGCAATCCATTCTTTTCAGTTTGAAATATATATTTTCATATTCCGAGCCGCAAAAACATTTAATAGATATTGAATTTATCGCTGATAAAATTTCTGCCGATGAAACGTTGATTCAACTTCCTGCATGGCGTCCGGGAAGATATGAGCTCGGAAACTTCGCCAAGAATGTAAAAACATTTTCCGCGTTTGATGAAAAAGGAAATCAACTTTCATTTCACAAAATCACAAAAGATTGCTGGAAGATTCAGACAAAAGGAGTAAAAGAACTTCACATAAAATATTCTTACTACGCGGTTGATTTGAATGCGGGCTCAACTTATCTGGATGAAAAGCAGCTTTACGTTAATCCTGTGAACTGCTGCGTGTATATTCCTGAAAGAATTAATGACGCTTGCGAAGTAGAAATTCACACACCAAAAAATTATTTGCTCGCCACTTCTTTAAAGAGAAAAGACAAAACCGTTTCTCCCTTTAGGGTCGGGGCAACATCTTACCATGAGTTGGCCGATTCTCCTTTAATTGTGAGCGCCACCATTCAGCATAATATCTTTGTGCTCGATGGCGTGGAATTTAATTTATGGTTCAACGGAGAGTGCAAACCCAACTGGCCGAAAATCATCAATGACTTTTTTATTTTCATCAACGAACAGTTTGTTACAATGAAAGGAACGATTCCTTCGGATGAATACCATTTCCTTTTTCAGATTCTTCCCTATAAATTTCATCACGGTGTTGAACATCTTTCTTCCACCGTGATTACGCTCGGACCTTCGTATGAAATCATGCGCGGAGATGCTTTCCTGGAATTTCTCAGCGTGAGCTCGCACGAACTTTTTCATTCGTGGAACATAAAAGCAATTCGCCCGGCAGAAATGTTTCCGTATGATTACACAAAAGAAAATTATTCGCGCTTAGGTTTTGTGGCGGAAGGCGTAACAACTTACTATGGAGATTTCTTTTTGTTCCGCTCGGGAATTTATTCTGAGTTTGAAGTAAACCGCGTTCTCTCAAAGCACTTGCAAAATCATTTCGACAACTTTGGAAGATATAATCTCAGCGTTGCGGATTCTTCTTTTGATTCCTGGCTAGATGGATATTCAGAAATTGTTCCTCATAGAAAAACTTCTATTTATTCTGAAGGATGTTTAATTGCGTTGATGACCGATTTACTCATTCGAAAATATTCCGACAACGAAAAATCGTTGGATGACGTGATGCGTCATTTATATAATGAGTTTGCAAAGAAAGGAAAAGGATATACAGAAATAGATTATAAAAATGTTTGCGAAAAGTTCGCAGGTCATCCGCTCGAAGAATTTTTCAGCACTTATGTTTATAAACCCGCTTCGTATGAAAATGCTTTAAGGGAATGTATTGATTACATCGGTCTGCAACTTATGACGGCTTCTTCAAAAAAGTTTCATGAAAAGCATTATGGTTTTAAGATAAGCGAGAACCTTCCCGTTACAAAAGTAATTGCTATTTCTCCCAATTCCGTTGCGGAGAAAGCGGGCATTCAGTTAAACGATGAAATTATTTCCATCAATGGCTATGCGGTAAAAAATAATTTTGGGGAATGGGCGCGCTACTTTGGTGCCGGTGAAATAAAATTAATTGTGAGTAATGCCGGAAAAGTGAGAATGATTTCGTTCGCGCCTTCATCTGAGGAATATTATAAAGTTCATTATGTTCAAAAGACACTGACCCCCACCGAAAACCAAATGAAAAACTTTACTTCATGGTCGAAAAGAAAATTTTAAAAAATGAATACTAACATTTATTCTTTTATTGTTAATAAGTTTATTAGTGCTGATTCCCAAAAAAATTCGTGCTTTGTATAATTAAATTTCCAAAAACAAAAACCAAAACCTAAATTAAAATGGAACAAACAACTACAGAAGGACCAAAGCGTCCGGGATTTTTAAAGGTACTGTGTATCCTTTCATTCATTGGCACCGGCTTGGGCTTAATCAGCGGATTATGGAGCTGGTGGGCATTGAATGCTGCTTCTAAGTTAATGGAAGGAATGGGCGGAGCCATGGGCGATGCCATGAAAGATGCTGGCGCGAGCGGTACTGATGCGGCTGCCGCTATGGGAAGTGCAAGCGATGCTATGAACATGATGGGACTTGACCCGCACAAGCAAGCTACAAGCGCTTTAATTGTTGCATTACTTAACATTGTAATTTTTGCAGGCGCTTTTATGATGTGGAAACTGAAAAAAACCGGATTCTACATTTACACGCTTGGACAGGTTGCTTCCGTTGCTGTTCCTTTTATTGTTGTAGGTGGAATGATGGCTGGCGCAATGGGAATAGCAACAGCAATTTTTGCTATTGCATTCATTATCATGTACGGTGTTAACCTCAAGCACCTGAGTTAATTTTCCCGGTAGGATTAATTTAAATGAGACCCTCTCCGCTTTTCGGAGGGGGTTTTTTTGTTTATGATTTTCTTGCCTGCCAATTATAATACTTTGTAATTTCGGGAAATGATTTCTCAAATAACAAAAGGCGTTAAGATTACTGTCCGAACAAAATTTCAGGATGCATTTTCCCGTCCTGAAACAAGGCACTTTCTTTTCACATATAAAATCATGATTGAAAACCGAAGTGAGTACACTGTTCAACTTCTAAGACGCAAGTGGAACATTTTTGATTCGAACGGTGAGCACCGAGTGGTAGAAGGTGATGGCGTTGTCGGTCAGCAACCAGTTCTGACACCAAATGAAATTTACGAATATGAATCCGCTTGCAACTTAGTAACTGACATGGGAAAAATGAAAGGCGTGTATGAGATGATGAGAATTATTGACAAAGAAAAATTTTTAGTAGAGATTCCTGAATTTAAATTAATCGCTCCACAACGACTAAACTGAATCTACTAATTTACGAATGAGTACTAATGTACCAATGAAAACCAAAATTCAAATTGCACGCTGGCTGTTATTAGTAGATTAGTACCGATTAGTAAATTAGTAGATAAAAAATAAAACTTAAAACCCAATGAACGGCACATTCAAAATCCCAGTCGCAGTAAACGAACCCATCAAACAATTCGCTCCCGGAAGCATTGACAGAGAACTTCTGAAAAAAACGCTCGCAGAAATGCGTTCGCAGAAAGTTGACATTCCCATGTATATTGGCAATAAAGAAGTTCGCACCGGAAAAAAAGTTACGCTCATCTGCCCGCACGACTATAAACATATTTTAGGATATTATCACAAGGGAGATAAAACTCACGTGAAGCAAGCGATTGCCGCTGCGATGAAGGCGAAAAAGAAATGGATGGAAATGCCGTGGGAACACCGCGCTGCTATTTTCCTTAAAGCCGCTGAGCTGCTTGCGGGTCCTTACCGATATAAAATTGTTGCCGCTACCATGCTCGGACAATCTAAAAATGTTTTCCAGGCGGAGATTGACGCAGCATGCGAGTCAATAGATTTTTTGCGCTTCAATGTAAAATACATGACAGAAATTTACCAGCAGCAAGTGGATTCAACTTCTGCTATGTGGAATCGTTTAGAGTGGCGCCCGCTCGAAGGTTTCATCTGGGCGCTCACTCCGTTTAACTTCACTGCGATTGGATTGAACTTAACTTCTTCCTGCGCCATGATGGGAAATACGGTTGTGTGGAAACAATCCAACACGGCAATTTACTCTGCAAATGTGATTATGGAAGTTTTCCGCAAAGCAGGATTGCCTGCAGGAGTAATCAACTGGATTCATTGCGGAGGCGCAGAAACTGCCAATGTGGTTTTAAATTCTCCCGACTTCGGAGGAATTCATTTCACCGGCTCCACAGAAGTTTTCAGAAGCATCTGGAAAAAAATCGGAGAGAACATTCATATTTATAAATCGTATCCGAGAATTGTTGGCGAAACAGGAGGAAAAGATTTTATCATCGGGCACTGTTCCGCTGACCCAAAAGTTTTGGCAACGGCAATCATGCGAGGCGCGTTTGAATTCCAAGGACAAAAATGTTCCGCCTGCTCGCGCGCTTATATTCCTTCCAACTTGTGGAGAGAAGTGAAAAAGATTTTTGTAGAAGAAATGTCTACTATGAAAATGGGGCCGACTGAAGATTTAGGAAACTTCATTAACGCGGTGATTGATGAAGCATCGTTCGATAAAATTGTCGGCTACATTGACCGCGCGAAAAAAGACAGAAAGGAAACACAAATAATTGTCGGTGGAAATTATGACAAGAGCAAGGGATATTTTATTCAACCCACAATTATACAGGCAAAAAATCCAACTTACCGAACCATGTGCGAAGAAATTTTTGGTCCGGTGCTCACGGTTCATGTATATGATGAAAATAAATTTGAAAAGACACTTGACCTTGTAAATACTACTTCTCCTTACGCGCTCACAGGTTCTATCATTGCGCAGGACAGATATGCAATTTCGCTCGCAGAAAAAAAATTAGTTCACGCTGCAGGAAATTTTTACATCAATGATAAATGCACGGGCGCAGTGGTTGGCCAGCAGCCGTTTGGAGGTTCACGTGCATCCGGCACATGCGATAAAGCAGGGCACATGATTAACCTTCTGCGCTGGGTTGCCCCGAGAACTATAAAAGAACTTTTTGTTCCTCCTACTGATTATCGTTATCCATTTCTGGAACCTGATAAAAAACAGAACGGGCATGCCACTGAACCGAATATTTCTGTGAAGAAAAAAGAATTGGAGAAAAATTAAATCGCTGCCCTAATCACTTCCACAAAATCTTTTGCATTCAGAGAAGATCTTTTATTTCTTGCCATACTTTGGCATTGACTCGGCAGCAATGGTGGTTTCAAAATGATAGCGGTACCGCTGTTCTTTTCCTAAAAACTGTTCTATGTGAAACACTTCATCACAGTTATCAAAAATTAATATTTGTCCATCGCCAATATGATACTTCTTTCTTTCTTTTTCACGAAGGTGTTTGAGTGATGGAAAATATTTGAGAGGAACAATAATTATCCGTCCATCCTTAAGAAAAAGACGAATACTTCCTTTATCAGGAAAATCTATTTTATCAATTACCGGAGAAGTATTAATAATGCCTTCAGGTTTCATTTTAGTTTCAAAGAAAGAGGTTTTGATTTCTTTCCTTCAGCAAAGTTAAGAATTTTACTTTTTATTTCGTCTTTATTTTTCTCTATCAGTTTCACAGCCAAATTTATTTCTGATTTGGATAAATCGCCCGCATCAAAAACCTTAATAGGTTCGAGCCATATTTTAGCTACCCGGCTATTTTTCCCTTTTGTTTTGATAATGTGCAAGTGCAATCGTTCTTTTAAATCATACGACACGATAAAAAAAGAAAGATATTTATAAAGAGCTATTTTAGGCATATTGATATTATTGAACTGTCGCTTTAATAACTTCCACAAAATCTTTCGCAATAAGCGAAGCGCCTCCGATTAATCCTCCGTCAACATCGGGCTGCGAAAAAATTGATTTTGCATTTTGCGGATTGCAACTGCCGCCATAGAGAATGGAAATGTTTTCAGAAATTTCTTTTCCAAATTTTCCCGAAATCACCGAACGGATATAGTTATGCATTTCCTGCGCTTGTTCAGGAGTGGCGTTCTTCCCTGTGCCGATTGCCCAAACAGGTTCGTATGCAATCACAATATTTTTTATGTGTTCATTGCTGAGGTGAAAAAGACATTCTTCAATTTGATGCGTGATGGTTTGAAATTCTTTTCCTGATTCTCGTTCCGATAATGTTTCACCAATACAGCAAATCACGGATAAATTATTTTCAAGAGCAGAGTCTATTTTCTTTGCAACAATTTGATTTGTCTCTCCAAAAATATTTCTTCGTTCCGAGTGCCCGATGATCACATAATCCACATTGATGGACTTCAACATCGCTGCGGAAACTTCTCCCGTAAATGCTCCGTTATTTTCCGCAGAACAATTCTGCGCGGCAATTTTTCCTTCCCATGCCTGCACTAATCCTCCAGCATCAGAAAGCAGAATGAACGGTGGCGCAATTACAATCTCAGGAAGTTTTTTACCGGAATCTTCCAATAGAATTTCTTCCTGTTCAATCAACTCAAATAATTCCACAATGAAATCTCTTCCCTCATCGTGGGTTTTATTCATCTTCCAGTTGCCGGCAACTATTTTTTTTCTCATCTATTTTATTCTGGTAACGAAGTAACGAATTTTGTTACGAATATTACAAATTAATTTCTATTGAATACGGACGCGTGGATCCAAAATTCCATAGACAATATCAACCACAATATTTATCACCACGTAAATAAATCCAATCACCAAAACTCCGCCCATGATGATGGGCAAATCTTGTTTGTCGAGCGCGTTTACAATTTCGGAACCGATGCCGCGCCAGCCGAAAACATATTCTACAAACACAGCGCCCGCCATGAGTCCGGCAAACCATCCGGAGATTGCCGTCACAACCGGGTTTAAAGAATTTTTCAGCGCGTGTTTGAAAATAATTGTGTAATAACTCAGCCCTTTCGCTTTTGCCGTGCGGATATAATCTTGCCCCATCACATCGAGCAACGAACTTCGCGTGAGCTGCACAATAATTGCGAGCGGGCGAATTCCTAGCGTGAGCGCAGGAAGAATTATATTTTTCAGAGAGAGATGTTCGTTTCCGTAATCATCAATGATGAATAAACTTCCTTCGTTGTTCAATCCGGTTCCGGGAAAAATAATATAGTTATGAATAAACGGAATCACATCCCACGCAAGATTTATGAGATAGCCCGAAAACCAAATCACAAAACCAATGAATCCCCAGCGGAGAAATTGCAGAATAATAATGTCGCCTTTTTTGCCTTCGTTTTTTTTCTTTTTCAATCGCATGATTCCAACCACCGAGCCAATTATCCCTCCCATAAGAAAAAATAAAAGTACGATTGTGGGAAAAGGAAATTGTTTTGACCAGAGATAACCGAATGTCATCGCTACAATCAAGCCGATATAAAAAGATGGTCCGGACATTCCGAGCACCGCAAAAAAAAGCGAACCGGTGTCGAGCCAAGTTCCTTTTTTCACAGCGGAAAGAATGCCAAGCAAAATTCCAATGATGGATGCAAACAGCATGGCTGCAAATGCGAGCACTGCAGTTTCGGGAAGCGTATCTGCAAGAATATCGGAAACCGGTCTGCGCGAAATATACGAGCGCCTGAGATATGGCATTTTCAAAACAAATTCTTTCGAGGAAGAAACCTGAAAAAGTTTTATCACCGAAGAATATTTTTTCGGATTCAGGTAAAAAGAACTTTCGGTGTTTTTTGTTTCGTGAACAGAAAAAGGCGAAATATCATTCAGGTAAAGAAGATATTGCACGAGAACCGGCTTGTCTCTTCCGATATCTTTATTGATGGCCTCAATTTGTTCCTTCGTTGCATTTTGCCCGAGCATCATGCGCGCGGGGTCACCGGGAAGAATATTGAAAAGAAAAAAAACAATTGTAATCACTCCCCACATTACGAGGAAACCGTAGAAGAGCCGCTTGAAAATAAATCTTCCCACAAGGCGAATTTAAGATTATAGATTATGGATTGTAGATTGCAAAATAAAAATCATTAACATTTATTTCTTAAAAAACTTTTCCTGAACAGAACTATATGATGGAAACGAATGATAATGCCAGATATCAATCACCGTTCCTTTTTTCAGAAGCATCAGCCCGGGATTTGAACGAATCATTGTTTTGAGTTGCGTTCCATCCGTCAGATAAAAATCAATATCCGCTCTGGTTTCTTTTTTGAAAGATTCAATCTGGTCGGCTGAAGCAGTAAGGCAAATGATGGGAACTTTATCTGAGTGACAAAGTTTCACGAAGTCATTCACTTTTCCAAAAATATTTTTGTTTGTTTTATCCAAATCGTAACATACAAGAAAAAAATAATATCCATTGTAATTCAGAATTTGCTCCGTGTAATCGCTGCCATCAAGAGAAGTAATACTAAAATCGTGAATAGCGGGTTTATCTCCTTCGCGAATCACTTTATCTTTCCTGTCAATGTATTTATAAGTGGAGTCAATCGTTTTAATTTGTTCGGGCGTGAGTTCAATTTGCTTGCCATTTTTTTCATAGATGAAAACCATCTGAATGCTGTCGGTTTTTGCATTGGGCGGAAGTTTCATTCCATCCTGAATATTTTTTCCAATCGCATACGGACGAAAATCTTTTATGGGAAGATAATTGTAGGTGTAAAGCGGAAACGAAAGTGAAGTAATAATTCCAATCGCGAGAAAAATTTTTTCAATCGCTCCGGAAAAAACCGGACGGATATAAGAGTTTTTGAGCAGCATAACAATCGTCATCACCAGCATAATAATATTGTTTCGAAATTCCTGCCACGGAGTCATTTTGATTGCGTCACCGAAACATCCGCATTCTTTCACTGCATCGTAATAGCCGGAATAAAAATTTAATCCCGCAAAAAATAAAATCATCAGTAGCAAAAGCCAGAGCGTAAGTTTAATTCGTGAGCCGAGCAGAAGCATGTAGCCAAGCAAAACTTCGAGCGCACACATGAAAATAGAAATGGAAAGTGAAAGCGGTTTGAGCCATTCCATTCCGAAAACTTCCCAATATTCATCCAACTTGTATGCAAAGCCGAGCGGGTCATTGGCTTTGATGAGTCCGGAAAAAATAAAAAGCAGTCCAACTAAAATTCGAAAAATGACTATGAGTATTTTCATACAGCGTGATGTTCTTTTTCTTCCAACTTTATCAACGCAAACACAGCATAATTAATCACGTCTAAATAATTCGCATCAATGCCTTCTGAGATTAAAGTTTTTCCTTTGTGGTCTTCTATCTGGCGAACGCGCAACAGTTTCATCAGGATTAAATCTGCAAACGAACTTATCCGCATCTCTCGCCATGCTTCACCGTAATCGTGATTTTTATTTTCCATTAATGCTTTTGCTTGGATAGAAAACTTATCAAACATCTTGCCCGCTTCTTCCACCGGAATTTCATGGCGGGAATCATTCTCAAGTTCGAGTTGAATCAAACCGATAATGGAATAATTCACAATGCCGATATAATCCGAACCAATATCTTCTTTTATTTTTTGAGTTCCCTTATCGTCAATCGTGCGGATGCGCTGCGTCTTGATAAAAATCTGATCAACGATGCTCGGTGTACGCATCACGCGCCATGCCGAGCCGTAATCCATCATCTTTTTAATAAAAATATCTTTGCACTGCTTAATGACTGAATCAAACTGCGAAGAAGTTTTGCTCATAGGGAAATGTTGCACAAATTTAATCTTTTATCAGGATTACTGAAGTGAAAATTGTTTTCAAAAATAAGACGCTTAACCTTTCTGCTCCCACTGTGATGGGAATATTAAATGTTACTCCTGATTCTTTTTTTGACGGAGGAAAATTTACAAACGAAAAAAATATTTTACTCCGTACCGAAGAAATAATTTCAGAAGGCGGAGATATTATTGACATTGGCGGAGTTTCCACCCGCCCGAATGCTCCCGATGTTTCCGAGGAAGAAGAATTGAAACGATTGATTCCAGCGATTAAACTCGTGCGAAAAAAATTTCCTTCTGCAATTATTTCTGCCGATACATTCAGAAGTAAAGTTGCCGAAGAAGCCATAAATGCCGGTGCGGATATGATTAATGATATTTCCGGTGGCTCCGTCATTGTGAGCGGAGCGAAGCAATCTCACAGCATGTTCGAAACAATTGCCAAACTAAAAGTCCCTTACGTGCTCATGCACATACAAGGAACACCGCAGATGATGCAAAAAAATCCGCACTATAAAAATGTAGTGAAAGAAGTGAAGAAATATTTCTCGGAAAAAATTTCTCGACTGCAAAAAATTGGGGTAACGCAAATTATTATCGACCCAGGATTTGGTTTCGGAAAAAATTTAGAACATAATTATACGTTGTTGAAAAATCTTTCAGAGTTTAAAAGTTTTGGCTTACCAATTCTCGTTGGCATTTCAAGAAAAGGAATGATACAAAAAGTGCTTGGCATAAATCCGGAAGAGGCATTGAACGGAACCACAGCTGCAAACACCATAGCATTAATGAACGGAGCAAATATTTTGCGAGTGCATGATGTGAAGGAAGCGAAAGAGGCGGTGAAGATTTTTAACTTTACACAAAAATCATAAATGGATTTTCTCTCTTTCACCTGGATTGATTTGCTCGACATATTTCTTGTCGCCATTCTGCTTTACCAGTTGTACCGTTTGGTGCAAGGAACAGTGGCAATGAATATTTTCATAGGTATTCTTGCGGTTTATTTCGTTTGGAAAATTGTGGAAGCGCTGAAAATGCAAATGCTCAGCGAAATCATCGGCAAGTTCATTGATGTGGGAATTATCGCACTGCTGATTGTGTTTCAGCCGGAGTTAAGAAGATTTCTTCTGCTCATCGGCACTCCGGAAATTCTGGAGAGGTTTGCTTTCTGGAATAAATTTTTCAAAACAAAAAAGAAAATATTTTCTTCCGATTTGCAATCTATTATAAAAGCATGCAAAGAAATGAGCGAAACAAAAACCGGAGCGCTGATTATTCTTGCCACCAATTCTGATTTGGGATTTTATATTAAGACAGGCGAGCAGATGGACGCAAAAGTTTCCGCAAAAACTTTGGAAAGTATTTTCTACAAAAATTCTCCGCTTCACGATGGTGCGGTAATAATTTCCAACGGAAAAATCCGCGCGGCACGCTGCGTGCTTCCTATTACCGAGCGCGATGATTTTCCAAGCCATCTCGGCATGCGCCACCGCGCGGCAGCAGGTATCACCGAAGCAAGCGATGCGCTCGCAATTATTGTTTCGGAACAAACGGGAGAAATTTCTCTCGCCAAAGAAGGATGGATTGAAAATGCGCTCAGCCCGGAAAAGTTGAAACAAAGAATTGAAATGGAAATGTCGTAATCGGTTTATAGTTTTTAGTTTACGGTCTACAATTAAAAGCCAACCACTGTAAACTGTAGACTGGAAACTATTTTTTCTCTTTCTTCTCGAAACTTTTAATAATATCTGCATCTGATTTCCCGAACATGCTCATGAGCGCTTTGGCATCATCTGCAAAAGCATGATTCGGATATTTTGAAATAAGTTCCATATAAAAAATTTTCGCAGAGATGGTATCATTAAAAAATTCCTGGTAATAATATCCCTGCAGGAAAATGCAATCGGGAATACGTTTATAGTTCGGATAGTTCTTACAAATATCCGCAAGCGTTGCAATGGCTTTTATGTTATCATTCAAAGCACGCTGCAAATCAGCTGCGCGAAATAAATATTCAGGACTCAGCGAATCATTGGAAAACTTTTTTACAAAATCCTCATAGGAAGAAATTTCTTTTGATGCAAGTTCTTTATCAAGAGTCATGTTTTGCCCATCGAACATTTTTTTGTTGATGGAATCAATTTGCGCAATCATGCTTTGCTTTTCGTCCATCTCTTTTGAATTATTCGAGCAGGAAGAAAGACAGTAAACGGCAAACAATAAACAATAAACAAATTTTTTTTTCATAGAATTATTTTTAAAGCGGAAATTTCATTTTATATTCTATCTCCACTTTTCCTTTCGCAATATCATTCAATCGGCTTTTAAGAAGTGTTCTTCTCAGCGGGTTTATTCTGTCAATAAAAAGTTTTCCTTCAATATGGTCGTATTCGTGTTCAATAATGCGCGCGGAAATTCCGGTAAAGGTTTCTTCATGTTCAACAAAATTTGCATCAACGTATTTAATTGTTATTGTCGGCTTGCGCTGCACATCTTCACGTATTTTAGGAATGCTCAAACAACCTTCGTTGTATTTCCACTCCTCCCCTTTTTCCTCTATGATTTTCGGATTGATAAAAATTTTTTTGAAATCTTTTAATTCAGGATGTTCATTGTCTTCGTTAAAGGGGCTTCCATCCACAATAAAAAGGCGGATTGATTTTCCAACCTGCGGAGCGGCAAGCCCGACTCCTTTTGCATTATTCATGGTGTCGAACATATCGGCAATAAGTTTCTGCAGATCAGGATAATTTTTATCTATGTCGGTGCCAGGTTTTCTGAGAATGGGATCACCATAAGCAAGAATGGGTAAAATCATATTTTAAGATGAAAGTTCCAAAAAATTCTGAAGAATAATAGTTGCACTTACTTTATCCACCAGCGATTTATTCCTTCTGTTCATTTTTTTTATTCCTGCTTCGCGAATTGTGCGTTGAGCGAGTTTTGAAGTAAAGCGTTCGTCCAAGCGTTCAATTTTTAGGTCAGGAAAATTTTTTTTCAAATCTACAATAAAAGATTGAATGCTTTTTTCTATTTCCTGTTCTGTATTATCCAAATTAACCGGCTTGCCAATTACGATTGTTTCCACTTCTTCCTTCTTAAAATAATTCTGAAGAAATAGAATTACTTCTTTCGTTGAAATTGTATCAAGAGAAGTTGCAATCATTTTCAGATTATCCGTCACCGCAATTCCGCAGCGCTTCATTCCAAAATCTATTGCAAGAATTCTTGGCATCGCTGACAAAGTTAATCGGTTTATATTTGCAAAAATATTTTTCGATGAAAGAAATTATTGAATCCGCATGGAATAATCGCGAACTTCTGAAGCAAGAAAAAATTCAGAATGCTATTCGTGAAGTAATTGAACAATTGGATAAAGGAAAAATCCGCGTAGCTGAACCAACTTCTTCGGGGTGGCAGGTAAATGAATGGATTAAAAAAGCTGTCATACTTTATTTTCCAATTCAGAAAATGGAAACATTTAATGCTGGTCCGCTGGAGTTTCACGATAAAATGAAATTAAAATCCAACTATAAAAAATTAGGAGTGAGAGTTGTGCCGCATGCGGTTGCGCGTTACGGTGCATATCTTGCTCCGGGAGTAATCCTAATGCCTTCGTATGTAAATATTGGCGCGTATGTGGACAGCGGAACGATGGTGGATACCTGGGCAACCGTTGGCTCCTGCGCACAGATCGGAAAAAATGTTCACCTCAGTGGTGGCGTTGGAATTGGCGGAGTGCTCGAACCGGTTCAGGCAGCGCCTGTAATTATTGAAGATGGAGCATTCATCGGCTCACGCTGCATTGTTGTGGAAGGAGTTCGCGTGGAAAAAGAAGCAGTGCTTGGCGCGAATGTGGTTCTGACCATGAGCACAAAAATTATTGATGTATCAGGAAGTTCTCCGAAAGAATATAAAGGAGTAGTTCCTCCGCGCTCAGTGGTAATCTCAGGAACGTACACAAAAAAATTTCCTGCGGGAGATTACAATGTGCAGTGCGCGCTCATCATCGGACAGAGAAAAGCAAGCACAGATTTAAAAACTTCTTTAAATAATGCGCTGAGGGATTTTGATGTGGCAGTGTGATTACTGAATCACAATTTTCTTTTCGTAAATAGTATCGTTAGAAGATGCAACAACAATATAAACACCAGAAGCAAGTTTTCCGTCAGGGTCAATGGCTACTACTTCCTTATCGTTTGAAAGAATAACTACCTTGGAATAAAATTCTTTTCCAAGCACATCACGAACAACAATAAGAATTTCATCGCCAGCATTGGCTCTTACGCTTACATTGAACGGGCCGCTGGAAGGATTAGGATATACTGCAATGCCATTGCTTGCGGAAAAATTAACGGCAATCATTATACTATATTTATACTTTCCGTCTTTATCAACCTGTTTTAACCTGTAATAGGAAACACCGCTATAAGGGTCATAATCGGTAGAAGAATAATTTCGGGTAGTGGTGCTGTTGCCAGCCGCCTTAATTTTTTCCACATCTTCAAAAGCATTTCCATCTTTCGAGCGCTGCACCATAAAATAATCGCTGTTTGTTTCAGAAGAAGTTTTCCAGGTAACGTCCACCACATTTCCATTCGGCTTTGCATCGAATGAGAGCAGTTCAATGGGAAGAGGATTTGTTCCTCCGGTAGCATTTGCCAAAGTAAATTTATTTCCGTTGTATGTGTTAAAAGTTCCGGATAAAATATCTCCAGCATAATCCGTTCCGTTGCATAACCCCGGAGGCCCGCCTACGACTCCTGCCCTGTCAATCCATGCAGTTGCTCCATCCCATTGCGCGATGCGAAGATTAGGTGGGTCTTGCACAAAATCAGTGTTCTGAGTGCATTGATAATACATTCTTACTTGCTGATTCGGGTCCAAAGCCGTGGCTGGCGATTGCGTAACGGTGTGGTATCTCACATCAGAAACCCATGTGAGTGTGCCGGGCAATGTATAACCAAAAGTTCTTGCCGAACTGTTAAACATTTCAGCAGTGTAGGTGGTTACATTATTATTTGATTGGTCAATGAATACTTGTATTGGCCGGTAATCATTATTTTTTCCAACTGGAAAAGTTTTAGTAGTTCCAATGCTTGAGTTAACAGTATACGCCATGGGACCTTTTACAAAACTGCTGTCTTGTGGAGTTGAACCCAGTGTAACAGTAGAGCCAGCATCCATCGTAAGTAAATTAGTTGAAGTAGTGAGAATATGCCCATCGGTGAGATTTAAATTCTTTGAAACTGTAACAGGAGAAGATAATTGAATTGCCTGCGCAGGAGTTGAATTGTTTGTTATAAGATTATAAAATGTTTCTCCTCCCGCAAGAACAGTGGAAACAGTTTGCTGGGCAGAACCTAATAACGATACTGTTCCGCTGCGTTCTACAAAGGGATTTGCATTGGTGCTTGTTGCTGTCCAGTTTCCATACAGGGAAATCGGATAGTTTGATCCGCTTGCATCAAGTTGTGCTGTTCCTGAAATAAGTAAATCTTTTTGAACGGTAATACCACCCAGATATAAAGTTTTAAGCCCCGAACCTGAAAAGGTAACATTATAATAGGCAGAAGGGGCAGGACCATTTACTCCTACGCTTCTTACATTTTGGTTACCAGCCCGATTATAATTAACTGTTCCGCTTGTGAGGTTGTAGGTGCCCGATAAGTTGAGTCCAGGATTCCCACCGCTTCCAATAAAAAATATACCCGTACCATTCATTGTCAAACTGGCTGTTCCTGTTATTGTTCCTCCATTATCTGATAAGTTAGCAGCCCCTGTTATTGTTACGGTACCGTTATTAACTGTGAGCGTACCGGAAGAAGTTTTTGTTGCTGCATTGGATGCAATAAGATTATAATAGGTCGAAGAATTTTTAATTGTTTGGGCAACACTTCCATTATAATTAACAGTATTGGGCGATGCCGAAGCATCAAGCGTGCCCGTTGCTAGTAATGCACGCGCAATATTTAATGTGGAGTTGGCAGCATTCGTCCAGGTAGAACCGGCTGCATTTCCGGTCAGATTGCCAGATAAGGTAACAGTTCCATTATTAGTAACAGTGGTTACTGCATCTGCAATTGAAAAGGCAGAAGATGTGGAACTTCCAAATGTTAAGATGGAGCCGGAAAGAATACTTTTATCTCCTGTAACGCTGATGGTTCCGCTTCCGGTTACGCTTCCTGCACCGCTAATGTTTTTTGAAACTCCATTCAGCGTGATGGTTCTTGTTCCGCCTGCAATGGTTCCATCAAGTAGTACGCTTCCGCTCACCGAAAAATTTTGACCGAGAGTCAATGTGGATCCCACCGGCATAGTTAATTCCTGCCCTACCGTCATGGTTGCCGCAGGAGTGGTTGTTGACGAACTTCCACCTGTAAAAGTCAAATTCTTCGTAACCGCCCATGTTCCGCCTGTGGGTGCAAAATATCCTGTGCCCTGAACCTGCAAATCGTAATTCACAGTAAGGTTTGATGTGCCTACCAAGTTAGAACCATTTTCTATAATGAGATAATCTGGAGATGCAGCAACATTAAGTATAACCGGATTTCCTGTTGTAACAACTACTAATGCTCCAGGTGTAGGCATACAATCGCAACTCGGACCACCGTAAGTAAACGACCATGTTGCATTGCCTGGAGTAGCATCGCTCCAGTTGCCCGAAGGTTTTATTGAGTAATAGGGCTGACGAAGCGGAGTTCCTGTAACAGGGTCGCTGTTAATGGTTCCAATCACCCAGTCGTTTTGCAAATCAGCGCCCGCCAGTGAAGTTCTTTTTCCAATAGGAGCGGAAACAGTTCCACCGGCAGCGGCATGCGTTCCTTTTGCTCCAACAACTGCTCCGGTATAGGTCATCAGGCGCATATCGGAGGTAGTTCCTATACTGGATAATGCGGTAAAATAAACATCTATACTATAGGTGCCTCCGGGATTTGCCGAATAAGAAAGGGTGGATTTCATATTGTGTACACGCATCACCAAAGGCGGTTCGTTGAAAGAAACATCGGTGGAAGAAATGGCATCCGTATGCGTAGCCGATATATATGCGTTAGCCGTTGGAGTGCCGCTGTAAATTTTAACAGGCCTGTAATCGGTGGAAGTTCCAACAGGAAATAAACCATAGTTGGTGCTGGTAACTGCTGTTCCTGAAACCCACGACCTGCGGAATGTGCCTCCATACGCAATACCATTAGTATAAGACAGTGTTGAAGAAGCAGCCGCATTGCCAAGCGTAAGAGTTTTTCCGTTCAAATTGTAATTGCCCGCAGTCATGGTGAGCGTATTGGTAACCGTTACGTCATTAGCAAGTGTGACCGGACCTGTGCAATTTGATGTAACGCTGTAAAATATTTCTCCTCCTGCTTTGGTAATTGTTTGCGCGGCAGTTCCGTTAAATGTAACTGTGTTTGTTCCGGGAGTAAATGTTCCTCCGAGATTAGTCCAGTTATCGGTTACAGAAATATTTCCTGCAAGTGTTACTGTTGACGCTGCATTGATTTGAACATTGCCGAACGTGATGGCGGCTGAAGGAGTAACCGTTCCGCTGCCGGTAAATACGGCAGTGCTTCCATCGGCAAGAACCACTGCTGCATTCGCATTTCTGAATCCGTTATTAAAATTAATTGTTGAACCGAATGAGTTGCTGAATACAGCATTGGGAACTCCTCCGCTCGTTTGATTTAAATCGAAAGATGGCGCAGCGGCTCCGTTAAAGTTTACTGTTCCGCTTCCGGTAATGTTAAACGTTCCTGATTGCTGCGGCATGCTCAGCGAATTGGCAAAGGTCATGCTTCCGCTTCCGAGAGAAATTACTTCGGTGGCTTCCACTGCATTTGCCATCCAGGTTACATTTCCGCTGAGCGTGAAAGTGCCGCTTGATACATTTAATTTGCCTATGCGGTTAGTAGTATTATTGTTCCCCGCAAAAACAAGATTGCCGTTCACCGTAAGCGTTCCTCCCGCCACATCCAGTAAATCAGTAAATCCCCCTGTGGGCTGATTAATGGTAACATCATTGGTTACCGTCATGGTGGGATTGGAAGGACCAAAGGTTAATGTTCGTACGCTGTTATCCGCATCCATCACCAGGTAAGAGCAGGTGCAATTCTGGTTAAGCGTTACGTTAATATTGTTTACCTTGTCTCCAATATTCAGTGTGGGAAAAGTGGTGGCAGAAGTTCCTCCAATAGAAATTCCGAAGCCCTCAAACGTAACTTCATTTCCTCCTCCGGAAAAAGTTGCGCCATTGTTTGTCCAGTTGCCGGCTATTTTCATGTTTTCATTCAGCGTGAAAGTGGAACCGGAGTTCAGCGTAACATCTCCCAGCACATAAAAACATTTCAGCGCATTGCCTCCTGCGCAAGTGGTCCATGCGTTGGCGGTGAATGCTGCACTTGAATTAAGCGTGAAGTTGCCCTGAACTTCTGTTTGCCCCGCAGCGGAAGCAAGCGTGGTAGTTACGCTGCTTGCAATGTTCACGATTCCAAAGAAAATATTTTTATTGGGAGTAATTGTTTTTCCTGTGACCGTAAAGTTTTCAATTGACGCAGCATTAAAGGTCATGTTCTTGGAGTTCTGCGTGTAGTTGCCGGCAAAATTTACGGTGGAGCCCGCCACGGTAACAAAACTGGTCTGGTCAAGCGCGTAAGTAAAATCATTATTGAAATTTATGATTCCCGCCCCGCTGAAAATAATATTCTGCCCGCCACCGGTAAGGTTTACAACGGGAACAAATGTGATGGTGCCGGTGGAAATAGTAATATTATCCTGTCCTCCTGTTCCCCAATAAGAAAAAGTTCCGTTTACATTAATGGTTCCTCCGCCTGCATCAAGAATATATGTTTGTCCTGAGTTGCCAACGTTTATTTGCAAATCACCGGTCATGGTGAGCGAAGCGGCTGCATTCACGGTGAGCGTTGCAAACTTTTTATCGTTGCCGCCACCGCTTCCGATGGTTACATCGGTGATGGAAAAAACTCCATCCACCGTCATGGTATTATTCACGTTCTTGCCTTCAATAATTACGTTATCCGTTGCTGCGGGAACGCATCCGCACGATGCGCCCGTAGAGGAAACGGCTGACCATGCAGTGGGGTCGCTCCATAACCCGGAACCGGTTTCTATAGCGTAATAGGTGGCGGAAAAACCTTTTTCACTCAGCAGGAGAAAACAAAAAAAGAAAACGAGGCGCAGGAATACACCCGTGCCTGAAAGAAAACTTCTGTTTGTTTTTTTTCTTTTCATAAGCAAAAAAGTAAGAGCGGCTTTTGTAGTTTTTACTTCGTTAGGGTTGATTTTGTTTCACTTATTAATACAATAATACGAACAATGTTTTGTTAATTCCTACCTTATTATGTAGTTTTCGACCAAACTACTGTTTTCTCCGATGAAAGAGATAGTTATGTAGATGAATTTGCGAACACTTTTTTGTTTGTAACTGTTTGAATGCTTTTCCTGCTTCCTGTTCTTTTATAGTTTTAACCTGAATATTCTCCATCGTTTGCGTTCTTCTTTTGGTTTGGGCGTGTACTGAAAAGTTTTTTTCATTCCCACCATTACTTCAATAAATGAATTGGTATGGCTGATAGTATTATTTACATTGGCGGGAAAGTAGAGTTCGCTGTTGCTGCCATTGCTGTACTGCGCATTTTTATTTTTTATATCTGCAAATCCTTTTTGCCCCATTACCATGAGTTGCAATTGCCAGTCGGAGTTTAATTTTTTCTGCATGCCCACTCCCAGCAATGCGCCATAGTCAAAAGGGTTGTAAGGTTTGCTTTGCAAGTTGTAATAAGCCGATGCGGGCGGAATGCCTGTTGCCGTATAGGTAACAACCGTGGAAGTGCCTTTTGTTACTGCGGAAGATTGCTCATCCTTGCTGGTAACGGTGTTTGTTTCTTTGTACCACGTGAGGTATGCTGCATAAAATCCGAGAGTGTAGATAAGTTGGTTCTCTTCTTTTTTCCCTTTGATGAATTCAACGCGCAGCGGAACTTTGAGATATTGCAGGCGGAGGTTTCGCTGCCAGGCAATCTCCTGCTGCTGCATTTTTTTATAGTTCTCTCCGCAGAAAGAATAAAACAGCCCTGTGCTGATTCCTATTTTATCGGCAAGGTAAAAACCCGATTCGTACATATCATCGTACACTACTTTTTTCCCCGCCTTTCCTTTGAACTTAAAGCCGGTGGTGATGCCTGCATCGAGGGCGGGCGTGATGCCTCGCTTGAAGGGTGGCGCATTGTAAGCCGCAAGGTTTCTCCACTGCCCGCTGATGAAGGAGTTGCCGGGCTGAATTACAAATTGCATGTTGAGGTTTTTTTGCGCAAAAGAAGTTACTGTCAGAAGAAGAAGGGTGAGAACTGCGGCAAGTGTTTTTATTTTATTCATACATTTTACAAGAGTTATTCATATAAAAATATAATATAAAATAAAAAGTGCCAAGCCCAGCGCAATGTATGCCACTATGAGCGCGTGGGTGGAGCGGCTGCTGTGGGTGCTTTCTTTGGTGTACATATATAGTATGATTTAGAATGTTTATGTTGATAAAATAATGCAAATGCCGCGAACAAATGCGAACACCGCGAATTTTTGTTCGCAGTGTTCGCATACATTCGCATTTTTCGCATGATGTTATCCATATAAATGACCATTATTGAAGGTAGCAACTTGCGTTAATAAATTGACAGTTTCATATACCGCATCATTTTCTCTTATCCCTTGCATGAGTTCTTCGCGGTTCATTTTCAGTTGGCGTTGTGCTGCATGGGGATGGGAAACCCTCATTTCCCCGAGACCGGCTGTCGTGCTCTTTTCATTCAGCCGCTGTTTCACCATCCCGGATGCAGCGTTTTTTTATTTCAATCTTCCTCCCGATAGTTATCGGGACTTCCAATTATATCACAATCGTTATCAAACTGCCCGGGGCGCTCACGCGTCCGGGGTTTTTGCTGTCGTTCCATTGTAAAAAGGCATAGAGCGTTTTGCCGATGTTGGCGCTTTTGAGGTCAAGAATAAATTTTGCTCCTGAAAATGTTTTCTGTTTGTCGCATTCATCGGGTCCGGCAGGCGGGTTCATTTGCGTCAGCGCATCGGTTATTTGTTTGTTTGTTTTTGCCGTGGGATTTTCCTGCGTTTCTTCTGCCAGCGTATCGGCTCTTGCCTGCAGCCCTCTTTTATCTACTATGGAATAGGAAATGATTACGCCATCGGCTCCTTCGGCAGTGCTGGCTTTGGTGGGGTCTTTAAAGGTGTTGCAGGTGAATTCGTGCTTGCCTCCGCCCATGTTTTTCTCGCGGTAAAAAATATCTGCCTTAATGCCGTCTTTGTGTTTGGTTTTGGTAAGGTCGGGCACGGTAATGCGAAGGAGTTTGCGCTGCGCATCGGTGACCGATTTATTTTTTTTCAGCCATTGGGCAATGAACTGGCGGATGGCTTTTACATAATCCCTGCGGGCATCCTGCTTGGTTTTGGTGTCGCCTTCGTTGCGGGTGGCTTTTTGCCCGCTTCCGCCTGCGGTATAGGCGGTGTTCCAGTTTGCTTGCAGGGTTTGGAGGTTGCTTACATCGCCCGGGGTAATGCCCCATGCCACGTAGTTGGCGTTTACAAGGTTCATGAAGCCCTTTTGACCTGAATCAAACTGGGCATCGGTGCCTTTGAGCCATTCTTCCTGTTGTGGTTTTTTGTTTTTTGACATGGTGTTTATGTTTTAAAGGTTAATATATATACCAAAGCAAATCGGCTTTGCGAACGGAGGGACAAGTGACAGAGGACAGGGGACGGGTGAATTTCCCTTGCCACTTGCCCCATGTCCCTTGTCCCATTTTCGGAAACCTGACTACCTTCGGTATAGTATGATTTTTGCACTTTTGGGCATTTGGGATGTTTGCCAAGACCTTTGGCATGTTCGCCAAGACCTTTGGCATGTTTGCCAAGACCTCTGGCATGTTCGCCAAGACATCTGGCATGTTCGCCAAAACCTTCGGCATGTTCGCCAAGACCTCTGGCATGTTCGGCAGAGGGTTGCGCGAATTGGCTGAAGCGTTTGGTATGTTGGTGAAGTTGCTTCATGGGGTTGCGTCTTCGTGTATTGTTTCGTGTTGCTGCTTTAACAATTCATTGCGCTTTTCATGCAGGCATTTCAGCCACTCGCGCAGGGTTTCGCTGCCGTCTGTGCTGCCGTAATTCTTGCTTTGCTTCTGCAGTTTTTCTTGCACGTGGTTGATGGATTGTTCAATGGCTTCAAGAACCGGATTGTTGCTCATGGTGTTGGTTTTTGTGATTTTTCTTTTTCATCGTTTTCTCTTTCTATCCCGTGTTTGATAATATCGCTGAACTGCTGAAAGGTTAATTTATATTTGCGCATGATTGTTTTGCGGCTTATGTTGAGAATGAATAAGTCGTAAACTTCTTTTTCCTCTTCTTTGGTAAAGTAGTTCACCGGTTGTTTTTTTTTCTTACGCATGTTCACTGGTTTACTTGTTTTTGTTCTCTTTGTTTATTTGCCTGCGAATGATGTCGGCAAGTTCATCTGCGGTTAATTGATGTTTCTGCGCGAGTGTTTTCCAGTGTGTGCCGCTGATGAACTCGTCATAAATTTGTTTTTGTTCAGATGCGCTGATTGTTTTCATTTTTTGTTTTCTTTGTCATACCTCTTTATTCATTTTTTCAAATTCGTGAAACATTTTTTCGGTGCTTTCAAACATGATTTCCATTCGGGTGAACAAATTTTTAAGGGCTAAAAACATGGTTTCGTCTTTTTGGAAGCCGGCATGGGGCTCGTGAATTTTGCGCTCGAGTTCGTAAAATATGTTTTCTATTTTATGAAACTTTGTTTCCATTTCATAGAATTTGTCTTTGAGTTCTTCGCGCGTGTTTTTATCTTCTGCCATATACATTATATAATGCGTGTTAAAATTTGCCGTAGGAACTGTTGAGGTATTTGAGCGTGCCGTTAAAAGAAAATATTTTATAGTGTTGTCCGGCTGCCCAGTGCAGGGCGCCTTGTATTTTTTCACCGGTGATTGACCCCTGCCAGAGCAATGTTTCTCCGTTTCGTTTTTTACTCATGGCGGCAAAAATGATTGTTGTTTCTACTCCTGAAGAATCTACCATGCGCGAATAGCAGCCGGGCAAAAAGCCGGTGATGAGCGCTTCCTTCTTTTTTTCAGAATCGGGCTGTGAATATAATTTTCCGTTCTTGAAAAAGAGCAGGTAAGGAAGCTGCTGCCCGGGGGCTTCTTTTCCTTTTTGAAAGAGTTCAACGCTGAAGATTTTTCCCGAAAGCGCAGGGTCTTCTTTCACCGAAACGGAAGAACAGGATAAAAGCAAAAGCAGGGCGAGTGCAATAGGGTTGAAAAAGAAAAATGCTGCTTTGCCGGAAGCGGTGGAAATGTTTTCTAAAAATTTCTGATAGGCGCGCAGAGATAACTTATGATGTGCCGCTCTGCCGTACTGTTCTTCTTTTTCGGCTTTGGTTATTGCCTGCTGCAGCCGTTCTGCCTCTTTGTGCAGGTAGCGCACCAGCGTTGTGTTTTCGTTTGCTTCCATACTCCCTGAAGAATTACGCTCCGGTTTACAGCAAAAAATTTTACATTCAACAACAACATGATGGGGTTCGTAACAATTACTTTCCCTGTAGAACGCCCGTTTTGAAAAAAGGTTGCATTGGTTTTGGGAATTTAGACGGGTGAAGAAAAAATATAGATGAGTGAACGGAAAATATCGCTTAACTCTATAAAGGGAGTAGAGATTGAATTGCGGGCGCCTTCGTTAACTATTTCTATCTTTGCCCAAGCATCGCACCCTATGCAGCAAACCATTCTCATTCTTGATTTCGGTTCTCAATACACGCAGTTGATTGCGCGCAAGGTGCGCGAGTTGAATGTGTATTGCGAAATTCATCCATTCAACTTTGTTGAAAATCACAATTTCCAAATAACAAATTACAAAGGAATAATTTTATCCGGCAGCCCTTTCTCGGTTCGCCAGAAAAATTCTCCCCAACCCGATTTGAATTTGCTCAGAGGAAAGATTCCCGTGCTCGGAGTTTGTTATGGCGCGCAATTGCTCGCCCATCAGTGTGGCGGAGAAGTTCAGCCATCGAAGCACCGTGAATACGGAAGAGCAAATCTTTCGTTCGTGAATAATGATTCGCTTCTGTTCAAAAATATTTCCCTCCACTCGCAGGTATGGATGAGCCATGCCGATACCATTATCAGCGCGCCTGAGAATTTTGAAATAGTTGCAAATACAAATGACGTGAAGTATGCGGGCTTTCACATTCAAGGAGAAAAAACGTACGGCATACAATTTCATCCCGAAGTGTATCACACCACGGAAGGATTAACGCTGCTGAAAAACTTTGTAGTTGATATTTGTAAATGTTCGCAATCATGGACTCCTTCTTCTTTCATTGAAACCACCGTTGAAGAATTACAACTGAAACTCGGAGAGGATAAAGTGGTGATGGCGCTTTCAGGCGGAGTGGATTCCACGGTGGCGGCAATGCTGCTGCACAAAGCCATCGGCAAACATCTCTTCTGCATTTTTGTGGATAACGGACTTCTGCGCAAAGATGAATTCAAAAACGTGCTGCACTCTTACAAGGACATGGGCTTAAACATAAAAGGAGTGGAAGCGAAGAAACTTTTTTACAAAGCGCTCAAAGGGAAAAAAGACCCGGAAGCAAAACGCAAAGCAATCGGAAAAACTTTCATTGAAGTGTTCGACAAAGAAGCGCATAAAATAAAAAATGTAAACTGGCTCGGGCAAGGCACCATTTATCCCGATGTGATTGAAAGCATTTCTGTAAAAGGTCCTTCGGCAACCATTAAATCGCATCACAACGTTGGCGGGCTTCCCAAGAAAATGAAAATGAAGGTTGTTGAACCGCTGAACACACTATTCAAGGATGAAGTAAGAAGAGTTGGAAAGGAACTTGGCATTGAAGGATTTATACTTGGCAGGCATCCCTTCCCCGGTCCCGGCCTCGGAATCAGAATATTGGGAGAAGTAACGGAAGAAAAAGTACGCATCTTGCAAGAGGTTGACCACATTTTTATTGACGGATTAAAAACAGCAGGGCTTTATAATAATGTTTGGCAGGCGGGTACAATTCTTACTCCTATCAAAAGCGTTGGGGTGATGGGCGATGAACGCACGTATGAAAATGTGGTTGCGCTGCGCGCGGTAACTTCCACCGATGGAATGACTGCCGATTGGTGCCATCTTCCCTATGAGTTTCTTGCAAAAGTTTCGAGCGAAATAATTAATAAAGTAAAAGGCGTGAACCGCGTGGTGTACGATATAAGTTCAAAACCGCCCGCAACAATTGAATGGGAGTAAATGGAAATTATAAATTATAAATTAAAAATTATAAATTGTTTTTTGCTTTTGGCTGTCATGCTGAGTGGAGTCGAAGCATCTTTTTCACAGCAATTCCAGCCAACTCCAATAAAAAAATCAGAGAAGATAGAAACCATTGACGGAAAAAAATTTTACATCCATCACGTAGAAAAAAGTCAAACCCTCTACTCTATTGCCAAAACATATGGAACAACCGTTGACATTGTTCTCTCAAACAATCCCGATGCCATTGACGGATTGAAAGCCGGAGATAAATTAAAAATTCCTTTCCTTGCTGAAGCGAAGAAGGAAATAACGGCAATAAAAGATATAAAGGAAAACATTATTCACCCTGTTTCCACTGCTTCCACTATTCCCACTATTCCCCTTCAGAACAAAGACACCGTTGTGAAACCCATCGCAGACATTCACGTGGCGGTTTTTCTTCCGCTTTCCCTTTCCGCTATGGAAAACAGGAACGCGGAAAATTTTCCCGAAGAAACAAAAATGGGAATTGAGTTCTACGAAGGAATAAAAATGGCATACGATTCACTGAAGAAGCAGGGCTTCAAAGGTCATCTGCATATTTACGATGCAGGCGTTGACTCAGCGGGAATGGCGAAACTTCTTTCCAAACCTGAACTGAAGACAATGAATTTGTTCATCGGTCCGCTTTCGTCAAAAAAGTTTGAAGCCGTGCTGAAGATTGCCAGAGAAAATAAAATCAACATCGTCTCCCCCACTCTGCAGGGAAATACTATTCTCCTCGGAAATCCGAATGTGAGCAAAACAACTCCCTCGTATGCCACGCAGGCGGAAGCGCTGGCAAAATACGCGGCAGAAAAATTTGCCGGGCAAAATATTATTCTGTTCAACAGCGCAAGCGCGAAGGACAAGCCGTATATAAACATGTTCCGAAAAACGATTAACCCGCTGCTGAAAAAAGCAAATGCCGACACGGTGAAAGAAGTTACGTTCACCACGCTCAAGGATTTTCTCATTCATGCCGAAACGCAGCCCAATCCGAACAAGGAAATAAAAACATTCAAGGTGCTGAGCGCAAAGCCGAACATTGTGGTGATTCCTTCTACCAATCCGTCCATTGTAACGGAAGCGGTGAATAAATTATTTCTCTATACGCAGCAGAATGGGGACAGCATAATCGTGCTTGGCATGAGCAACTTTCAGGAAATAGAAAGTTTGGATTTTGGCTATCTGAATGCACTGCACGTCATCATTTCTTCCTATGAATTGGTTGATTACAATAATCCGCAAACGAAAAAGATTATTCTCAACTACCGAAGCGATTATAAAACCGAGCCCACGCGCTATGTGTTTTCAGGATTTGATGCGGGGTATTTTTATTTAAGCGGCTTGCAGAAATACGGAACCGCTCTTCAATCAAAACTTCCTGAACTGAAACAAAAAGGAATTCAAACCGAATTTAACTTCGTTCAATCGGATATTGCAAGCGGTTACGAAAATAAAGGAGTGGGAATTATGAAGTTTGAGAATTATTCCTACACGCGGGTAAAATAAGCGGGTATAAATACAACCTTTTTCTTTCAGAAGTTATCTTATATTTGTTGCAATGCGGATAACAAATATTCTGCGACTATTCGAATAAAAAACAGTTAGAATAAATTTTATTTTATGAAAAAACTTCTCCTCACCTTCTGCCTTCTGCTTTCTGTATTCCTCTGTGCGCAGGGAACATGGTATCAGAAAGCGAACCTTGGCATAACTACAGACGCAAGAAGCCAGGCGGCAGGGTTTGAATTAAACGGCTACGGTTATATAGGAACAGGATATAACGGCACCCAGAAAAATGATTTCTGGAAATATGACCCTGTTGCCAACACGTGGACACAAATAGTAAATTTCCCCGGCACGGCACGCTCCGGAGCAACCGGATTTTCAGTGAACGGCTATGGATATATGGGTTTGGGCTTTGACGGGGCGGGTCCTTATGTAAATGATTTTTATAAATACGACCCGGCAGGCAACTCATGGACTCCTGTTGCAAACTTTCCCGGCACAGCGCGCGAATTAGCAGCCGCCTTTGTCATTGGAAGTTATGCTTACGTGGGAACCGGCACCGATGGAACTAATACCTACACTGATTTTTATCAATACGACCCTGTTGGCGATGCATGGACAACAAAAACCAGTTTCACAGGAACAGCGCGCTGCGGAGCCACCGGTTTTGCCGTGAGCGGAATGGGATATTTTGCGCTGGGAAAAAATGCTACTTCTTCCACTTATTACAATACCATGTATCAATACAACCCAACCGGAAACAGTTGGACTGCAAAGACAAGTTACACAGGAGCCGCACGTGCGGGCGCATCGGCTTTTGTCATTAATAGTTTTGGTTATGTTGGCACAGGCGAATCGGCAAACAATGCAACATTATACAATAACTTCTACAAGTATGACCCTGCCGGCAATTCGTGGAGCGCCATTGCAAACTTCATTGGCTTTCCGGCAAGTTATACGAACGGTTTCGCTATAGGAAATTACGGTTACTGCGGAATGGGTTATGCTTCCGGCAGCCAGGTAAACACCTGGTACATGTATGACTTATGCAGTTTAAGCGCCACCATCACTCCCACTTCGCCCTCGTGCAACGGAGGAAGCAACGGCTCTGCTTTTGTTACAACCTCCAACGGCACTTCGCCTTTTACTTATTCGTGGAACACGGGAGGAACTACTTCCGCCATTTCAACTATTGCTGCGGGAAATTATACAGTAACTGTGAATGATGCAGGCGGCTGCAGCAAAACCGCCACCGTTACCGTTACGCAGCCCACTGCTCTTGTGGGAACAGTTACCACCATTACCAACGCTTCGTGCAATTCAATGTGCAATGGAAAAATTAATGTATCGGCATCGGGCGCCACTCCGCCTTATACCTACGTTTGGACACCGAGCGTGAGTTCCACCACCACTGCCACGGGGCTTTGCGCGGGAACGTACACCATAAAAATTTCCGACTCGAAAGGATGCTCCAACACCAACACCGCCACCGTTACGCAGCCAACCGCGCTCACCGCTTCGCTCACTTCTGCCAACGCATCGAATGTGTGCACCTGCGATGGCTCGGCAAGCATTTCTCCTTCGGGCGGAACGCCTGCGTATACGTATGCATGGTCTCCCGGAGGAAAAACAACTTCGGCAGTTACCGGCTTATGCGGAGGCACTACTTATTCCATTACCGTTACCGACAGCAAAGGATGTTCCCTGACCAATACGGTTTCCATTCTTCCCGCGCCAATGAATGTCAGCACAACCTGCATTTCTGTTTCGTGCAACGGGCTTTGCGATGGAAGCACTGCAGTGACTATTACGGGAGGAAATTCTCCGTACACGTATTCGTGGAGCAATGGCGCAACCACTTCCTCTGTTTCCGGTTTATGCGCGGCAACGTATTCGCTTACAATAACCGATGCCGATGGCTGCACCAAGCAAACCACCTGCACCATTAATTCGCCCGCAACACTGCAGGTGTTTTCAACCAACACCTCTGCGGTTACCACCGCCTGCTCGTGCAACGGAAGCATGAGCGCCAATGTGATTGGCGGAACCACTCCTTATACCTATTTATGGAGCAACGGATGCACAAAGAGCGCCTGCACGGGATTGTGCTCGGCAGGGCAATACTCGGTGCAGGTAACCGATGCCAGCGGATGCACCGCCATTAAGTCGCCCATAACTGTGAACGGCTCCGCGCAATTCAAGATTGACAGCATGACTTCGTATCCCGCCACGTGCAGCAGTTGCCCCAACGGAAGCGCCACCGTGTATGTTACCACCGGAATGCCTACCTACACGTATGCATGGTCGCCCGGGGGAGCAACCACTCAAACTGCCACGGGGCTTGTTCCCGGCACGTATACCATTTGCGTTACCGATGCCAACAACTGCAAAAAGTGTGATACCATTACCGTGCAGAATGCAACAGGAATAAACGCAATGAGTGAAAACAATTTACTGCGCGTGTATCCTGTTCCTGCAAAATCGCAACTGTTCATTGAACTTGCTTTGCCCTCTCCTTCTTCCGGAGAAATAAGAATGTATGATATGTTCGGAAAAGAAGTGTACCGCTCGGTTTCTTCTTCCGTTGCTCATTCTTCCATTGATGTTTCTTCTCTGGGCGAAGGATTGTATGAACTCAGAATTACAACCGGTGAAATGACAGTGACTAAAAAAATAATTTTGAGCAGATAGACCTTTGTGAACGGCTTCGATTACTATAACTGGCTCATTCTTCCGCTGATTATTTTCTTTTCGCGCATCTGCGATGTAACGCTGGGCACGCTGCGGCATGTGCTGATGGCGCGCGGCAACACGCGCCTGGTTCCGGTGCTGGGTTTTTTTGAAGTGCTCATCTGGATTGTGGTGGTGAGCCAGGTGATGAAGCAACTGAACAACGTTGCCTGCTATATTGCCTGGGCGGGCGGGTTTGCAACGGGCTCTTACGTGGGGCTGCTCATAGAGGAAAAACTCGCCTTCGGAATGCAACTCATCCGCATGATTACTAACCGCGACTGCACCGCATTGCTCAACGCTATGCAGAAAGCAAACCACGGCACCACACTGCTGAATGCACAGGGAGCAAAAGGACCCGTGCAAATCATTTTAATTGTGGTGAAGCGCAAAAATCTGGAAGAAGTTACCGCGCTCATTGAAAAGCACGAGCCGGATATTTTTTATTCCATTGAAGACATTCGCGGAGTGAGCAAGGGCGTGTTCACCAAGACAAACGCAGAAATGTCAGTGCTGCGCAAAATGTTTCCTACGAGAAAAGCCAAGTAAACAACAGTGAAAGTGAGCAGGTGTGAAAGCGGGAAAGTGAGCAGGTGAGCGAAACAGCCCCCTTTCTCACTTTCTCCTTGTCTCACTTTCACACTTTCTCCTTGTTTCACTTTCATTTTATTTGCTTTAGGACTTACGCAAAACGGTGTCATTCCGAGCGAAGCGAGGAATCTCCTTTGTGCTAAACATAGGAGATTTCTCCCTCTGGTCGAAATGACAATACTCACTAAACTTCTGCGTAAGTCAATTGCTTATTCCTTTTATCTTCGCGGCATGAAGCAAATCTTTTTCGTCATTGGTTGTTTCGTTATTGTTGCCTTCACTTTTTATATTTACTTTTCAAAACACAAAGCCATGCAAAGCACAAAAATTATTTTTACAGAAAAAGCGCCCAAGCCCATTGGTCCGTATTCGCAGGCGGTGATGCGCGGCAATGCGCTGTTTGTTTCGGGGCAGGTGGGAATTAATCCCGCCACAGGCGCGGTGGATTCTTCTTCCATTGAGAACGAAACAAAACAGGTGATGGAAAACATTAAAGCAATTGTTGAGGCGGCCGGAATGAAAATGAATGATGTGGTGAAAGTTACCATTTACCTTACCGACATGAACAACTTTGCGAAGATGAATGCCGTGTACGGCACTTATTTTCCCGAGAACCCGCCCGCGCGCGAAACCGTGCAGGTGAGCGCGCTGCCTAAAAAAGTGAATGTGGAAATATCGGTGATGGCGGTGAAGTGAAAGCAGCAACCGCTAATTGGGAATGCCTTTATTATCTTTCCTCATTTTATTCAACGGAAGGTCGTTGGCAACAGCATTAAAAGCATCTTCAATTTTATATCCTTTCGTATATGCCATAAACATTATCTTCACTTCAAAATAGTTCCAAAGCCGGTTAATTTTATAATCAAAGTCCTTTATTTTTTTCCGCACCGCATTCACTTGTTTAATTTCATCTGCGGTGGCTTTGCCTTGCAGCGTTTTTACATGAAGAGAGAGAAAACCTGTTTTGTTACGATCCCGCGCTTCTCCTTCTTCTTTAAATAATTTTTGCAGGAAATCAATTTCTTCTTTTGGAAAAGCGTGTATCTCGCTCAAGAGTTGTTCAGAAAATTCTGTCAGGGATTCGATTACTTCCTTATCGCTAAGGTTTTTTTCTTTTTTCATTGGAGTTAAGATTGTTGAACTATAATGGGCAAACCATCGCTGCATTGCCGTTTTTCTCTTAGTGTGTTGAGTTGTGATTTAAAGTGTTAATTGTAGGACTTACGCAGTTTCGCCACTAAAACACTAAAGCACCAAATCCCACTAAACTTTGGTGTGTATTTTTTTGTGCTTTTGTGCTTTTGTGGCATTGCTTTTTGTTTTTGCGTAAGTCCTAAATTGGTCATTGGTAACTTTCCTGATTACTTCTTCTCGGGCTTTTGCTGATATACTATTTTCCCCTTTTTGGTTTTGGTGCGGGTTTTATTGTCAGAATAGTATCTTACCCTCTCTCTCACTCCGTGCGCATAATACCAATGCTTTATTTTTATATTGCCTGATCGGTAATATTCTCTTTCAACTTTTATGGGTATGCGGAGGAAACAAGAGGGAGAAACTGTCACGATGAAAGCAACTGCCGAACCGAGTAAAAGTTTTTTCATACTAGACATTATTCAGATTAGATGTTTATATAGGTTTGTCATTTCGAACCCTGCTTTGAGGGTGAGAAATCTCCCCCTGAATGAGGAGATTTCTCCCTTCGGTCGAAATGACAACATACACATAGTTTCTTATTTTGAATAATGTCCACTATTAATCTGCAAAGTTGCTGCCCAGCGTTGCATTGTTTTCCACAAAATTACTTTTATTTTTTATTTCCCTGAGCGCATAACGCGCGCAGTAGTTCTGCCGCCAGGCAAATTGCATTTTCGCCAAGCGCCTGAAAATCTTTTTCGGTGATGAATCCGCTTAGCAGGCAAACCGCTATCACTTCTTTCATGTTGTGCAAATCCATTTTATCATAGAGCGCGGCAGTGGTGTTGGTTATCCATTTTTTATTCTTGCTGTGCAGTTCATAGAGAAGCGTGTTTCGTTTTTCGCCCGGCCTGAGCGGAGCAAGCCACTGCCCGTTCTCATCCAGTTCATCGGCAATCTCGCCATCGCTTTTTCCACAGGCGGAGTGCAGAATTATTTTTTTCTCGTCCGCATTCGGCAAATATATTTTCAGCGCTTTCATGAACAGCAGGTATTGATTGCACCGGCAATATAACTAAGAAAGTATTTTTACTTTTTAGTATTAATACTAACCCCTTTTGCTTGACAAGGATGCGAAGGCAGATATATTTGCTCTCTTTATTGACAATAGGACTTACGCAAAAACAAAAAGCAATGCCACAAAAGCACAAAAGCACAAAAAAATACACACCAAAGTTTAGTGGGATTTGGTGCTTTAGTGTTTTAGTGGCGAAACTGCGTAAGTCATACACAAGTATGTTCAGCAGCAAAACAAGTACTCAGCATAAGGGGAAACTTATTTTTCCCTCACGCACAGCAAATGAAACGAAGGGGAAACTTATTTTTCCCTCCGTTACAGCAAATGAAACGAAGGGAAACGCAGCGCAAGCGAAGGGGAAATTTATTCTTCCCTCCGTTACAGCAAATGAAGTGAAGGGGAAACTGAATTTTCCCTCACGCACACTAAATGAACCAAAGGGGAAAAGAGTTTTTCCCTCTGTTGCGCCACACCAAACTTCAATTTCAGAAATAATTTCATCCTTCACCCTACACCAACAACCTTAACCCTTAAACTTTACTACTATGCCCGCAGGAACCCGCATCCCTACCCGACCGGAACAGTTTGCTCCTTACATGGACAACACCGATGACCTTCAACTGGCAGCCAACCCCGCCCCTCCGCCCGCGCAGAACTTTCAGAAGTTTGGCTGGACGGCAGCCGAAAGCGCGCAGTGGACCGCCTTCCGCAAGCAGAGCGATAAACTTTTTCAGCAGGTGAGCGACAAGAAAAAATCAACGAGCGATTTAAAAGACCAGATGAAAATTCTCATCAAGAATGTGAAAGCATACGACCACGATAAACTGAGCGGGCATCACCTGCTCGATAAAGTTGCGCTCAATGGCACCACCAGCGATTGCGAAACCTTTCGGGTGAAGCGCGGCACCGCGCTGGCAAAAAGCGTTACCAAAACCAGCGGAGATACGGGCACACTCATTCCCGTGCTCAGCGTGCGCAAAAACAATGTGGGCGAACATTTGCTGCGCGCCACCAACAACGACAAGGAAAAAAGCAAAGCCATTCCCAAAGGAATGAAATTTTTGAAAGTGTACCGCTTCATCGGCACCAAGCCGCCCTCCAGCATTGACGATTATATTTTTGTGGCGAATGCCAAACGCGGAAAAGCGCTCAGCCATTTTTCCGACCTCGGTCTTGACCCCAATGTGAAAATGTGGGCGTGGTATATTGCGCGTTACGAAAGTTCAACCGGCAAATTGGGAGACCCTTCTCCGTCCATTAAAGTGGATGTGAACCTGCAGGATGAAACGAGCGCGCCTGCGGCTTGACTTGACTGGTAACGAATGAACGAATCTTATTACAAATTTTACGAATGCTGCTGTTATTCGTTACATTCGTAAAGTGATTCGTTAATTCGTTACCAGCGCGTTGCCAGCCAGAAATATAATGAACAGCGCCCTGCTGCCTACCACTCTATGCCGTATCTTCTCATCACTTCTGTTAATTCGGCTAAGGATTTTTTGCCGATGTTTCTGAACTTTAGCATATCCTCTTTTTTATATTTCCGCAAATCATAGAGTGTTTCAATGTCGGCTGCTTTAAGGCAATTCAGTATGCGAACAGATATATCCATGTCAATGATTTTTGGCGATGCTGCCCTCGCTGCTGCTTCGGCTTCTATCTTGCCAGCGCTTTCTATCAGCAGGGCAATCTGCTCTTGGGTGAAAAAACCCGTTTGTTTCAGGTGCTCAATCTGGGCTTCGCTCAGGAAAACATTTTGTTTCAGGCGGGCAATATCCTCTTCGGTGAAAAGGAAAAATTTGTTTATCTTAAGTTGTTTCTCAATAAAGTTTTGCAACTCTGCGTTCAGTATTTCAAGTTCTTTATTTCTTTTATACACCGTTTCGTAATGGCTCATGGCGCTGATAATTTTTCTGCGGATGTACTCAGTGCAAGCGCGCACTCTTTCTCGTGTAATACCCATTTCGCTGGCAATTTCCTCGAGCGTGAGGTACTCGAAATAATGCATTCTGTACATTTCAAATTTCCTCTGGTCGAATTGCCGTTCTTTCGCTATGTTGGAAAAAATATTTTTTAAAAACTCAGCAAACTTTTCATAGTTCTGTCTATTATAATGAACAAGCCGCAGGGTATTTTCTTTTTCAAGTTCCGCTTTCAGAAATAATGTTTTGCTTCCCTTCGATGCATGCAATTCATAACTCGGAATGAGCCGCTTTTTTGCAAGTTCCAAAATTTTTCCTTTTGAAATGTGAAAAAGTTTGGCTGCTTCTTCTGCATCACACGCGCCTCCGTTTCTGAATTTTTCAAGAAGTTCTTTTACGCCTTCGTCTGTTACCTCCACGTTATCAGCGTCAACCACTTTAATTTTGTTCACAAGCCCTTTTTTAATGGTCTTGAAATCAGTGCTCTTTAAGCCGAACAATTGATTTAATTCTTGAAGGGTGGTTTTCATTTATATCCTATTATCATTGAACTTACGCAAAACGGTGTCATTCCGAGCGAAGCGAGGAATCTCCTTTGTGCCAAACATACGAGATTTCTCCCTATGGTCGAAATGACACTACTCACTAAACTTCTGTCCGATGGAATACGGACTCCGTACAGCCGAAGGCAGTCGGAGCGTAAGTCCTGTATCATTGGTTTACCTGATTTTAAATTCCGTTCTTCTGTTTTTTGCCAACTCTTCTTCCGTGCAGTCCACGCCATCTTTGCAGCGGTTCACCGGTTTGGTTTCGCCCATGCCCGTGGCGCTGAGCCGCGCTTTGTCAACGCCCTTTGTGCAGATATATTTCACGGCAGTTTGCGCGCGCTTTTCGCTCAGCGTTAAATTATGTTCGCTGGTGCCGCGGCAATCGGTGTGCGAAATAATTTCAATGCGCAGCAGGGAATTCTTTTTCATCAACTCCGCCACCTTGTTGAGCACCGGCACGGCCGAAGGCAGCACATTCCATTTGTTGGTTTCGTAATAAATATTTTCGCTTATCACCAGCACGCTGTCTTTTTTCTTCTGCGAATTCATCTGCGCCACCATCAGCCACGGGTCGTTGAAATAAATGGAGGCGAGATTGTTTTCTTCCACCGGCAAAATTTCATAGCGGAAAAGTTTTCCGGCAGATGATTTCAGAATGCCGAGAATAGTTTTATCGCTGCTGGCAAGAAAAACATTTTTGCCAACAACAGAAGCATCGCCTTTCTGCAGCAGCGTTAAATAAAGATGGGTGGCAGGAATTCCTTCGAGCGTAAAATTTCCATCCGCATCGGTTGAATCAACGGTTTCCACTTCGCACCTCTCGTTGAGCAGCGCAATTTTTACGTTGCGCAAAGGCGCTGGTTCGGATTTTAAATCCGAACCCACAGAAGAAAATAATTTGCCGTGCAAATCAGCAATAAGTTCGTTGTCATCCACCGTAAGCGTTGCAAGCGTTTGCGCATCGGAGGCAAGAATGGCAAAGCGAAACATTTTCATTTCTCCTTTGTACAGCACCACCCCGTTTTTGCTGGTGAAATAAACCATCTGCGCCAGCAGTTGCGGGTCGGTTTCATCCAGCGCCACCGAAAAATTCTGGTCGCTGGGCAAATTGGCAAACACAAATGAACCGAAAGGATTGGTAACGGCTTTGCGGATTATTTCTCCCTTTTCATTCAGCAGGTTCACGCGCGCATTTTCAAACGGAGCCATGTCAGCGCCAATGTAAAAGTTTCCCGCCATGGAAAAGTTCTTCAGCGAGGGGTCTATTTCGGAAAATGAAGTGAGTTGCGCAAGGTCAGAAGGCAGATGCGCGAAACTGAAATTCCTTCCCGCGCCTTTGCGAACGCTGCGCACAATGCGCCCTGCGCTGTCGGCAAGAAATAATTTTTTCTGGTTAATCAGCAGCGAGTCGTTGTCTTCAATGCGGAGTGTGTAGGATTCATCGGGCGATAGTTTTTCAAAGCGGAACATTCCGGCAGAATCGGTGGAAGATGTTTGCAGCAGCGAATCGCTCCCGTTCAGCAGCAGAATTTTCACCTTCGCGGGACCTTCTTTCGAGCAGGTGCTGTATAAAATTTTTCCGGTGCATGCATTTCTTTTCTTGGCAATGAATGACGCCTTGGCGGGCGGCTGAAATTCCCAGAAGTCGCGCAGCGAAATTTCTTTTCGCCTTCTCCCTATGAATCCCGTGCCAATGTATCCCTTCTCGCCCACCGAAAATCCCACAGCTCCCCATCTTCCCAAGTCAGTAAACGCGCTCATGGCTGCCCACGAATCAGTGGCGGGGTCGTACTGCCATGCATCGTTTTTATATTCTTCTCCGTCATCGCCTGCGCATACATATCCTTTATCGCCCGCGGAAAAAGCCACCGCTCCGTAGCGCGCAGTGCCCGTGAGGTTGGCTTTCTGCGTCCATGAATTATTCTCCGGTGAGTATTCCCATAAATCTTTCAGTATGTTCGGGTCTTTCCAACCCATGCCCACATATCCTTTTTTCCCTATGGAAAAAGCAACGGCTCCGCTTCTTGCTTTGCCGGCAAAGTCAGCTTTCTGCGTCCACGCATCAGCGGCAGGGTCATACTCCCACAGGTCTTTGAAGGAGTTGGGCTCTTTGAATCCGGTTGTTACATATCCTTTTTCTCCTATGGAAAACGCCACTGCGGAGAATCGCTCAACACCGCCAAAGTCCTTTTTCTGCGTCCAGTAATTTTCCTGCGCATCGTATTCCCACGTATCTTTTTTAGCGCGCCTCGCATCGTAGCCGGTGGTGATGTATGCTTTCGTGCCGATGGAAAACACCACTGCGGACTGCCGCGCATTGCCCGGAAAACTTGCTTTCTGCGCCCATGAATTTGCCTGCGGGTCGAACTCCCACAAATCATTCTTCAGAAGATTCGCAGTGTCCATTCCTCCGGTAATGTATCCTTTATTGCCTGCCGAAAAGCCAATAGCGCCTAAGCGCGCAGAGCCGCGGAAGTCCGCTTTGCGCAGCCACGTTCCGTTTTGTGAAAAAAGAATTGTTGCTGAACTGCAGAAAAGGCAAACAAGCAATAGGATGGTTGGATGGCTGGATGATTGGATGGTTGTTCCATTCATCCATTCTTCCACTCTTCCATCCATCCTGTTTTTGAAAGTTCTCTTATTCCGCATGGCGCAGAAAAATAATGTTGCGCTAAATTAATTATTCTGAGTGAACAACGAATCGGCAAACGCTTCTTTGTCGAACAACTGCAAATCATCAATGCCCTCGCCCACTCCGATAAACTTCACGGGTATTTTGAAGCGGTCAGAAATTCCTATCACCACTCCGCCTTTTGCAGTGCCGTCAAGTTTGGTGAGCGCAAGCCCTGTAACGTTTGTTACTTCGGTGAATTGTTTGCACTGCTCCATTGCATTTTGCCCGGTGCTTGCATCGAGCACCAGCAACACTTCGTGCGGTGCATCGGGAATTACTTTTTGAATCACGCGCTTTATTTTTGAAAGTTCGTTCATTAAATTTGTTTTGTTGTGCAGGCGCCCCGCAGTATCAATTAAAACAATATCTGTATTTTTCGACACAGCGGAATTCACCGTATCAAATGCAACCGATGCAGGGTCTGCATTCGCTCCCTGAGAAATGATTTGCACCTCTGCGCGCTTCGCCCAGATTCCCAACTGCTCCACTGCTGCCGCACGGAAAGTATCTGCCGCGCCCAGCAAAACATTCTTTCCTGCCTTCCTGAAGTTATGCGCGAGTTTGCCGATGGTAGTGGTCTTCCCTACTCCGTTCACGCCTACCACTAAAATCACATGCGGCTTTTCCGAAAGAGAAACGAAATCTTTAACCGGATTATCAATCAGCAGCGAAGAAATTTCTTCTTTCAGAATTTCATGCAGGCGACCTGTAACCAATCCCTGCCTGCCGGCAGGCAGGTTTTTTTCTTTCTCAATTCTTTTCTGAATGTTCGAAATAATTTTCAGCGTTGTTTCGGTTCCTACATCGGCAGTGATTAATGTTTCCTCCAACTGAGCGAGCACTTCCTCATCAACCACAGTTTTGCCTGTAATAATTTTTCCCAGGCGGGAAAGAAATCCTTCGCGCGTGCGCAGCAAGCCGCTGTCCAGTTTTTTCTTTGCGAAGAGGTCGAAGATTCCCATAGTGCGGATAACTGATCTTTACGAATCTGCGAATAAGGAAATGAAAAAGGGTATAAGGTTTTTCCCTATACCCTATTCCTTATTCCTTATACCTTCTTATTTCTGCTTCATGAAATCCTGCACGTGCGAAGAGTGCACCACTTGTTCTCTGAATGAATACGCGCCTGTCTTGGGTGATTTCACCATTTTAATTACGCGGGTAAAGTCCTTGCCTTTGCCGGTTTTCAATGTTGCAACTACTTTTTTTGCCATTTGTTAGAAGTATTATGTATCGAGTAGCAAGTACAATGAATTTCGTAATACGTTGTACTTTGTACTTAATACTTGTTATTTAATTTCTTTGTGCACAGTCATTTTCCTGAGAATGGGATTATACTTTTTCAGTTCCATTCTTTCAGGGTCATTCTTGCGGTTCTTCGTAGTAATGTAACGCGAAGTTCCGGGTTTGCCGGATGCTGCGTGTTCGGTGCATTCAAGAATCACTTGTATGCGGTTGCCTTTTTTCTTTGCCATAGTGTTTCGTTTTAAGGAGTGCGAAGATAATTAAGTTTCCGTTACCGGCATAAATTACTTCTTCATCAGGTTGAACAAACTTTCCTGCTTCATCAGCGCTTCAATTTCTTCTGTGGTTTTTGGAACGCAGGAAGAAAGAACATCCGGCTCAGTTTCCGTGATGAGCACATCGTCTTCAATTCTGATGCCGATGTTCCACCATTTTTCATCGCAATCAGAGCCGAAGGGAATGTAAATGCCCGGCTCAACGGTGATGACAGAATTCGGTTTTAGTTTTCCATATATTCCCACATCGTGAACATCCAACCCGAGATAATGCGAAGTGCCGTGAAAAAAATATTTATTTACTTCATTCGGTTGTTTTATTATTCCGAGTTCAAGCAATCTTTTCTGAATGATGGCAGTTGCTTCTTTATGCGGTGCGCGGAAGTCCTCTCCCGCCCTGCATTTAGCAATTCCTGCCTGCTGCGCTTCAAGAACGATGTTGTAAATTGTTTTCTGCTCATCAGAAAATTTTCCGCTCACGGGAAAAGTACGCGTAACATCCGCGCTGTAGCCGTGATATTCCGCGCCAATATCGCACACCAGCATATCTTTCGCAGAAAGTTTTTTGCGGTTGGTTTCATAGTGAAGAATGCAGGAGTTTTCTCCGCCCCCAACAATTGAAGGATAACCGACATCTTCCGCGCCTTTGCTTTTGAAAACATATTCGCCAATTGCTTCGGCATTGTATTCATACATTCCCGGCTCAAGGGCTTTCATTGCTTCTTTAATTCCATCGCAGGTAATTGAAATTGCCTTGCGCATTAAATCAAGTTCTTCTTTTGTTTTCAGTTCGCGGAGTTTTGCCGTCATTTCTTTGGTGGCGTATGAATCGAGCGTTGTCAGCGAAAGAATAGTTGACAGGAAACCCGTGAATAGTTGTGTTTCGTTTTCTTTCAGGCAGTAAACCTTTTTGAATCGGGATAAATCAATTTTGAAATCTGCAAATGAAGAAGAAGAAAAAGCATTCTGAATTCCAAGAATTGTTTTTGCTCCGTCAATTCCCATCTTCTTTCCCGTCCATCTTTCTGTTTTCGGGTCTCTGTCTTCAAGAAATAAAAACTCATTTGCTGCTGCGCTGCCAATCTGCACATCATTTTTGAAAACCAGCAGCAGTGCATTTTCTTCATTCAGTCCTGTTAAATAATAAAAGTTCGGGTCCTGATGAAATTCGTAATCCACATCGTTCGAGCGGTTCTTGATGGTTGCGGAAAAAAATACCGCCACGGAACTATCGTCCATTAATTTTCTGAGCGCATCTCTTCTGCCGGAATGAAATTCTTTGGTGAGTAAATCTATGTCGTAACTATTCTGAGCCCCTGCCCTGAAGGGAGTAAATAAAATCAGAAGTACTGATGAAAATAAAAAAGCCCTGACATTTTTTGTCAGCGCTTTAGGAAGGATGAGAAACATTTCGCTTTTGCTTTATCACCCTTTAGGGCGGGGCAGCCAGCCGTTTTCGCGCGCTTCTTTCACGCAGGCGTATAAACCTTTCTTATGAATATGTTTCAATCCGGCAGCAGAAACCTTCAGCGTAATCCATTTGTTTTCTTCCTGCAAAAAGAAACGCTGCACTCTCAGGTTAGGAATAAAAATGCGCTTGCGCTTGTTGTTGGCGTGCGAAACATTGTTTCCCACCAATGCGCGCTTTCCGGTGATTTGGCAAATCTGTGACATGTTTTTTAAATTTGAGGCGCGAATATAATAAAAAGGTTCAGATAACAGGATGGAAATTTCCCTGCGTATAATGATAATTCATACATTCGGGTTTCCATGCTTCGCTTCACTCAACTATTTTTTCTTTCTCTCTGCTTTTTATTTTCCGCTCCCTGTTCTTTTTCACAGAACATAGATGCGCTTCTTTCCAGAAGTGAAAACGTATTGAAAACAAATTCCGATTCAGCGCTGAACTATGCGTTTCTGGCTGCCGAAGCAAGCCACCGGCAAAAAGATACGCTTCATATTGCAAAGTCCTACCAGAAAATCGGACTCATTTATGACGACATGGATGATGCCGATAAAGAAGTTTTTTATTTCCGCAAAGCGTATGAAGCGGCAAAAAACATTTCCGATGCGCATCTGAAAATGGAAATCACGGTGAATGTTGCCGAAGCATTTTTTGATAAAGGAAATTACGATGAATCATTTCTCTGGTTTAAGAAAGCAAAATCTTTGAGCGGTGAATTAAAAGACAACGGATTGCTTTACCGCATTTATTCCGGCATCGGGCATATTTTTACGCGAAAAGAATTAAGAAACCTCGACTCGGCAGAAATATATTATACTCTTTCGCGCGCGTTTGCGCTTTTCGCTAAAGATACTTCCAACATTGCCGATTATTACCGCAGCATGAATGAGGTCTACGCAGGAAGAAAACAATACGGCAAGAGCGTGGAATATTCAACCAAAGCGCTCGAACTTTTTTCCGCCATCAAAGATTCGGATGGCATTGCGCAGGTATATACCGACATGGGCGATGTGTTTTATTACACGAAAGAAAATAAAAAGTCAATTGACTATTACACGAAAGCATACGAAATTCAGAAGAAGAAAAATGCCGTATCGGCAATTTCGGTGGGTGCGGTGAACCTTGCTTATATGTATGCGATGGAAGGGCGAAAGGACTTGCTCGATTCCTACGGGAAAGAAGCGTATTCGCTCGCGCTGAAAACAAAATCGTGGGAGCGTGTGAAGTATGCCGTGGAATGGCTGGGCGAAGCGTATGAAAAAACCGGCAACAATGCCAAAGCGCTTTTCTATTTCAAGAAATTAATGTCGGTGAAAGACAGCATCACCAACCGCAGCGCCATTGAAAAAAATTCGCGCGAAGAATTGCAGGGAGCGTTTGAAGAAAAAATGAAACTCCTGAAACTGGAAGAAGACAAACGCAAAGCCATTGCAGAAGAAAAAGAACATAATCAGAAAATTGTTACCACCATTCTCATTATTGGAATTCTTATTGCGCTCACGCTTTTATTTCTTGCTTTCAGAAGTTACATTGCCAAGAAAAAAGCGAACATCATCATCAGCAGACAAAAAGAAGAAGCCGAAGCGCAAAAACAAAAGATTGAAGAAATAAATAAAGAAATCACCGACAGCATTAACTACGCAAAAATAATTCAGCGCTCCATTCTTCCCGACCCGGATGAAATCATGAAAGTGTTTCCGGAAAGTTTCGGATTGTATAAACCCAAAAGCGTTGTGAGCGGAGATATCTATTGGTTTCACGCTGCCCCCCCTCCCCCCGAAGGGGGGAACACAGAGGGTTTTGGTTACGAAACTGCCGACCCGATGATGTATAAACTGCTAAAAGAATTTGTTACCACACATAGAAATGTTCCAACTGAAGCTGAAAATGTTTTTTGGCAGTTGGTGAGAGAGAAAAATACCGGGTATAAATTCAGAAGGCAGCATATCATAGGAGAATACATTGCAGATTTTGTTTGCCTTCAGCAAAAACTTATAGTGGAAATTGACGGGTTGATTCATGCGTTGCCCGAACATAAGAGAAACGATGAACAGCGTACGCAATACTTAAACACAATGGGCTTCCATGTTCTTCGATTTACGAATAATGAAGTAATCGGAAATCCTGACGGAGTGATAGATAAACTGATAAAAACAATTCAAAGCCGTGCTGCTTCGCAAGTTTTCCCCCCTTCGGGGGGAGGGGGGGCAGTATTCATTGCAGCCGTTGATTGCACAGGGCATGGAGTTCCGGGTGCGCTGATGAGCATGATTGCCATTGAAAAACTAAACGAAGCGGTGGCGAAAAACATTTTCTCTCCTGCTGAAATTCTTTCGCACCTGAACAGGGGAGTAAAATCATCGCTCAGGCAAAAAGAGGGCTCTGTTTCAAAAGACGGAATGGACATTGCGCTGGTGCGTTTTGAGAAGCCCCCCCTGCCCCCCAAAGGGGGGAACACAGGCGCGCAATCTCCCCCCTTCGGGGGGATAAAGGGGGGCTTGGGTGTATTGTATTTCTCAGGCGCCATGCGCCCGTTATGGCTTTTCCGCAACAATGAACTCACCGAATACAAACCCACCAAACATTCCATTGGCGGAATTACCCCCGAAGCGCAGCAGTTTATTGAACATGAAATTCAACTTCAGAAAGGCGATACCATTTATATTTTCTCCGATGGCTATGCCGACCAGTTTGGAGGCGAGAAAGGAAAAAAACTCATGAGCAAAAACATGAAAGAACTTTTGCTCTCCATTCAGCGCGCTCCCATGGCGGAACAGGAAAAAATTCTGAATGATAAACTAACGCAATGGCAGGGCGCGTTTGAACAGGTTGACGATGTTTTAGTAATAGGTATCAGGATATAATACGCAATAACTCACCCTGTCCTTCGGACATCCCTCTCTTTCTGAAAGAGAGGGAATGAGGGTGAGTTATTTCACCACCACCAATTTCTTAAACCCGCTGTTAGCCACAGTGCAGTTTGTCGTTGTACAGTCGTGTCAGTCCGTGATTACTAATTTTTTTGTCGCGATTACTTTGTTGTCTTGTGTGAGCCGAACGAAATACAGTCCGCTTGGCAAATTATCTCGGTAAAAAGTAACTGTCTGCCCGCTGATGTTTTTTATTTGCGCAACTGTCTGCCCGAAACAGTTGTAAATCGTGAGGGTTGCGTCTGTTAAAAATTTGTCTGTCCGCAAAGTTGTAGAGGAAGAAAAGGGATTGGGGTAAACTTGTATGGAAATATTTTTATTTATTTCTTCTGCTGATATTGTATTGGAAATTGTATTGATAGTTGAATTAGTTGTAATAGGAGGATTGTAATCAAAATAAATATCCGCTTTGTTTGCGATCACTGTTCCAACAGGCAGGTTTGGCTTAAGATGAATGCGGAAAGTAATATAACCATTGCTGCCTGCAAAGTTAGAGGAACTGTCGGGCAACCAGATATTATTAAAAGTCCATTTCAGAATTCCGTTTCCGCTCATGCTGAATGTATGCGCATGGCTTGAAGGGCCATCTTCAACAGATGCAGGATTCAAATACAGCGACAATGTATCTCTTACAATAACCGTTTGCGCGTACGTAGTTCCTGTATTCTGAAAGTGAATGGCATAAGTCAAAACAGTATCGGTTGGAAGAATAGCGCCATTGGGTCCGCTTCCTTCAGGAGAAACTTCTTTTTCATTCGGGTCATACGAGCCGGTTATCGTTTTATATCCGCAGGAAGTATTATCCGCGGGGTTTATATCTCCGACAATGGGAAGAACTTTTGCGCAGTAAGAAATAACGTTTCCAATCAGAGCAGGATTTGCCGGAAGATTAGAACAAGTAACTGTTATGTAAGGATATTGGAACGGATAAAGATTAATAAAATTCCAGAAAATAGTATCTCCGGAAACAGAGGAAGGTGTAACCGATGCACTGACAAAATTATCAAGAGGGTCAATCACAAGGTAAACTGTTCCATTCATTGCTGTGTTGCCAAGATTCCTATAAAATAAATAATAAATGCGTGGAAAACCAGGGCTCGCAGTTCCTGTATTGCACCAAACTCCCAAATCAGTTATGGCAGAGGTGGTATCAGCAAAATCAATATTAGGTGCAGTAGATGCAGCATTTGCCGTAACCGATGAATAACCGCTGCCGGGACATAATTCTCCCCAGTTGGCAGGAACAGTTTGTGTAACGGTGTATGTTCCGGGCGGAACAATCATGGAATAATCTCCCGATGAATTAGTAATTGAATAGTACGGACCGGGGACTGCTGTAATTGTTACTCCGAGCCATCCCGCATCTGTTCCGTTAAAAACACAATCTAAATTATTATCATAATATACTTTTCCGGTTATCTGCGAGCAGGTTGGACCGGGAGGACCTTGTGTTACAATAAAAGAAGTTCCATAAAGAGTGCATGAATTAGCGTCCGTAACTGCAACATAATAATTTCCTGGAGAAAGATTAGAAATATCTTGTGTGGTTGCTCCCGTATTCCATAAATAAGTATAAGGAGGCAAGCCATTACTGACAGATATATCAATTGAACCATCTGTACATGAGGTATTTGTCACGGTCCCCGTCACCTGTGGCTTAGGAAGAGAAAGATAGTCCCATGATTTAGCAGTACATCCATTCGCGTCTGTGACTATAAGTGTATAGTTTCCTATGCAAAGTCCTGTTGCTGTTGGTGTATATTGATTAGGAACTGTATTCCACCAATATGCAAAAGGAGATGTTCCTCCGTTTACTGTTGAAGCCATTGCTCCATCGCATACAGCACAGGTACTGGGATTTGTTTTAGAAAAACTAATCCCTAGTGCAGGATAATAGGTAACCATTGTTGTTGATACGGAAGAACAACCATTAGCATCGGTGACTGTAAGCGTATAATTAGATGAACCCGTTGAGCAGGTAATTGGATTTGCAATGGTTGAATCACTCACTGCAAAAGCAGGTGACCACAAATAAGTATATCCCGGTGTTCCTCCTAATGCACTCGGAGATCCACCTAAAGTGGCGCATGAACCCCAGCATATAGTTGGATTGCCTGCATCAGCAATAAGTGGAGCAGGTTCTGTAATTACAACCGTTTCCGTTTGCGTGCAGGGAACAGCATCAGTAACTGTGACTGTATATATTCCCGCGCACAGCCCTGTTGCCGTTGAAGAAGTTTGAGAAGAAGGATTCCATAAGTAAGTATATCCCGGACTTCCTCCCGTAACATTAACAGTTGCAATGCCATCACAATTACCATTGCAGGTTGCATTGGTTGTGCTTGGTGTAATTGTCATTCCGCACTGGGAAAATACTTGTTTGGCGAAGAAGAAAGAAAAGACGATAAAGAGAGTAACAAATTTTTTCATTGTATTTGTTTTATTGTTAAGATGCAAAATTGCTGTCTAACGTTGCATTGTCTTTTTGTATTTGGGTGTTTTTGCTAACTCCTTTATATGCGCCTTTTTTTATATCCAAAAGTACGCATATTCTTCTTGCAGGGGAATATATGCGCCCTTATGTTATACCAAAGCAACTCAGGTTTCCGAAAAGGTTTAATACAGAACAATCGAGTGACGAATGAAAAATACAGGGCTGTTTATTCGGTTGTTCGTAAATCGAATGTTCGAATGTTCTTAATTCTGTATTTGTTCAGTATAATGATTAGTCATTAGGGAACCTCTAAAAACAGGAATGATGGAATGGTGGAAAAATGGGAAATACAATGGAATGGCGGAAAGATGGAAGAATGGAATCCCAACATTCCAATATTCCATTATTCCAACATTCCCTTTTTTAAATTCCAATATTCCATTTGGTTTCGCAGCCCTCACGACACCACCGCCCAGGCGGGCATGGAAAAAGCCCCCAGTTCGCCACGCGAGTTTTTCACGCGCGCAATGTACCAGGCGCATTTGCCAAGCGAGGTATTGTCTAAAACGCTTCTGAACAAGCCGCGGCTCGCATCGCCTGAATACTGGTAATCTGCCTGCGCGGGAATGGTTTGCGGGTTTAGGGTGAGCGCTATGTATACCTGAATTTCTTTCACTCCTTTTTCCTTGCCCCTTTTCTTATGCGCAACGCTGGTTACCAGCAGCACATGCAGCAGATGTTTTATTTCCCGAATGGCAATGCTCACTTCCTTTGAGCCGGGCGCGGCAGT
>JACQAL010000018.1 GCA_016195025.1 Bacteroidota bacterium
ATTTCATTGACTGCTTGCCGCATGATGTATTCCGGCTTAATGGTGGAAAAAATTCTACTTGTGGCACTTGTTATTTTTTTTTGATTTTCCATACAGTTTCTATTTTATAAACTGTATAGCTATTTTAGGGAAAGACACTGGGGCTCGAGCCCCAGTACACCGTGCCCAAGCCCGGGATGCTCAGGCGCGAGCCCGTGACACTCCTTCGCGGTAACGGGGCAGCGGTTCTCAAGCCCGGCACACTCAGGCGCGAGCCCCCGATACCCGTTAGAGAGAACGGTGCACGGAGGCACGCGCACGGGTTGCTGAAACATTATAAGGAAGCGCTGAAGTGCGGGTTACTTGTTGCCGCTTTCGCTGTTTTTATGTTTGGCGAGATAATTTTTCAACTTGTTATTTCCGCTGCGGGTGAGGCGAAGAATAAGCCCGTTGCTTAGCAGCGCCTTTCGCCATTTGCGGTTGAGCACACAGCCGATTTTTACCAGCAGAAACCAGTCAATGCGCCTGAAGAGATTGAGGTCCCAGACCTTTTGATGAAAATGGATTAACGGATAACCGTAGATGAGCGGCTCCTTTTCATTTTCAAAATACAGTTCGCAGTTTTGCCCGCGCGCTTTTGCATAGAGCACATCGGCTCCGTCTTTTTGGTAGGGGAAACCATTTACATCCCTGAATGTAAGAGGCACTTGCATTGCAATGTACATTTAGCGTAATTTTTTTTGCATGGCAGTTGTTTTATAAATGCTGAAACGGCAGCAGGAGGAAATTTATTTGAAGAAGAATGTTAAAAAATGTTAACCGCGCGGAGAGGGAGCAGTTAATTTTTTTCTCTCTTTTTCTGCAACCTTTCCCGAACATTTCCGTAAGAAAAAGCATTCTCGCTCTTGATACGTTCTACAATTTAAACTTACTGTCCATGAAAAGCATAGATGTTGCTAAAATGGATGCTGCATTGTTAAAGAAAATAGAAGAACTTAGTTTATACACAATAGAACTGCAAAAAGAAAATAAAGCAATGGAGGAGAGAATTGAAAAACTGGAAAAAGGAAAATAAATTATGAAAAAATTATTTTCACCATGCATACTAATATTATTCTTTCTCATTTCTAAAATATATTCACAAAATGATTCACTTCTTATCCTTGAATTTGTTAATAAAAAAAATCCTGAACACATTGAAATTCTTAAAACAGGTAAAAAAATAAAATTAAAAATGAAAAAAGGAAGTCAACACTATTTTTGTAAAGGCAAACTAACAGCAATTACAGATACAAATATTGTAATCTATCATATTAGATTTAAATATGACTCCATTTTGGATTATAGATTCAATAATCATCCTTTTGGAAAAATTATACTTGGTGTTGCAGGCGCAGGTGCTTTTATATATGGCGTTTTATGGACAACAATAGCAACAGTACTTATCCCCGAATATCCAATATTTGCAATCTTTTATGCTTCTATAGCTGTTACAGGAGGAATAATGTTTTATAAAGCAGTAACAAAAAATAAGCATCCTGTTAATAGGTGGAATAGTTCGCTCAAAAAAATAAAAGGGTAAAGAATTTTAGTTTGTATAAATAATTTATCTATGAAAATAAAAACAGGAATATCAGCAATAATAATTTCAAACTTTTTATTTGGCTTCAGCTTGTTGCAGGCGTAAAGCAATCAAACCAATCTTGATAAGTACTGGCATTACAGATACCGGCTTGTAAATTATTTTATGGTTATTGGAAACAAACCCGGAGAAAGTTTGCCGGCTACTGTGAGGAATATTTGGGGAGATAAACAAAAATAATTCATGAGAAAACTTTTCATAACAATAGTGTTTTTACTTACTGCGAAAAGTTTTTTTGCCCAAGATAGTTTAAGTAGCAATAAAATACTTGATAAAACGGAATTTAGAAAGAATGCAGTGTATGGAGAAATAGGGGGAAATGCTGGAGGTGTTTTTTCATTGAATTATGAAAGAAAATTATTTAAAAATAATCCTGGCTTTTTTACAGCAAGGGCAGGAGTTTTAATAAACATAAATGAACGAGCAAGTGTTCTTGGAGGACCAGCTATATTGATAAATTATATTTCGGGAAAATATAAAAATCATTTTGAAATTGGACTTGGTGCAAGATTGCCTGGAATCATATCACATGATAATTTAAAGAATAAATATGTTACAGCATGGGGAGACAATGATATCTGGATTTTAGTTCCAACTGCAAATTTAATGTATCGCTATCAAAAATCAGAAGGTAAATTTCTTTTTAGAATTGGATGGACACCATTATTTTATAACGCGACAAGTAGTAATGCGAGTCCTGCTGCTATATTTTATTGGTTTTTTGTAGGGGCAAGTATGGGTTATATGTTTTAAAAATTGTATATGAAAAAAATAATTTTTATTCTGTTATTGTTTTTATTGGTTATAGTTTGTAACTCGCTCAAAGCACAAAATAATGTATAAAGAAAAATACATAGTTGTTTTTCTCCTCCTTGCTTTTTGCATTACCGATTGCAAAAAATATCCTGAGGGCGGAAAGCATTGCGGAGTTGCTACCAGAATAAATGGTAATTGGACAATTGAACAGTTATTAATAAATGGTATTGATTCGACTGATTATTATTGGGGAATGACTCAATGTCTATTCGCGGATAGTAAGAAGATACAATTTAATGGTGGCTCTCTTTTTTCTAAACATGGAACATTTACTGGGAATTGTACAGGAGGTGATTGGGAATTGAAAAATCAAAAGAATGTGATTGTTTTTTCTGACCCAAGAACGAGTGGAATAGGGCATCCTTATGGATTCTTATATCCTCTTTATACTGCTTCATCAAAATCCGGTGAATGGTTAATATTAAAATTAACTAAAAGCGAAATGCATCTTCAGGCAAATTATAATAGCATAGAGTATAATTACTTTTTTAAAAAATAAAATGAAATTATTTTTCTTTTTTTCTTTAATGTTGTTATCCACAACAAGCACATTTTCACAAGCAGATTTATTTCAGTATAAAGAGAGGGAAAGAGGGAGAGTTTGTTTGAAAGTTTTTACGGAGAAGGTAGTGATTCAGTAACTCGCCCTTGTTTTCCCACACCCCGTTGTTATTTACTTTTTCACTGCAAAACATCTTCCCGTTAAAAAATTAAATATCATTGCGGTCAAATTAATTCTTCGATTCGTTCAGAGTGACATGTCAGTCCGGGCGGAGTCGGGGACTCAAACCTAAACGAACCATGAAAAAAATTTATTCATTACTCATCGCTCTTACTATCTGCGGAATTTCTTTTTCGCAAAACACGCTGAAAGGAAAAGTATACGATGAAAACGGCAAGCCGCTCAGCGGGGCTTTCATTTTCGAGCAGGGCACCATGAACGCCACCCGCTCCAGCGCTGACGGAAGTTATTCCATCAACTATAAAGATACCGCTTCGGTAATCACGTTCAGTTACGTGGGCTATCTGAAAAACCAGATTCTGGCAGAGCACCGCACCGCGTACGATGCCGCCATGATTCTCGCCAACACATTGGGCACTGCCGAAATTGTGGGAACGCGCAGGTTGGGCAGAAGCCAGACCGAAACTGCCGTGGGAGTAGATATCATTGATGTTGCAAAACTTTCTTCCGTATCGGGGCAAACCGAAGTGAATCAACTCTTACAGGAAACCGCGCCTTCGTTCAACTCGAACAAACAGAGCGGGGCAGATGGCGCTGACCATATTGACCCCGCCACGCTTCGCGGCTTGGGACCTGACCAAACGCTGGTGCTCGTGAACGGAAAGCGCAGGCACCAGTCCTCGCTCATCAATCTTTTCGGTTCGCGCGGAAGAGGAAACACCGGCACCGATTTGAATGCCATTCCGCTTTCCGCCATTGACCATATAGAAATTCTGCGCGATGGAGCGAGCGCGCAATACGGCTCCGATGCCATTGCGGGAGTTGTGAACGTGGTGCTGAAATCAAACACAGGTGAAATGACCGGCAGCGTTCTCACGGGAATGAACAAAGCCACTCCTCCTTCCATGTTCAAAGTGGTGAAGCCCGAAAGAAAATTTGATGGCGAAACCTGGCAGTTCAGCGCAAACAACGGAGTGAAAATAGGCAAAGACGGTTTCATTAATCTTACGATGGACGCTTCGAGCAAGAAGCATACGTTCCGCCCTTCCGATACCAGCGCTTCGCAATACGGTGCAGGCGGAATCTACCGCAGAAAATTTGGTGATGCTTCTTCCAATAACGCTTCGCTGTTCATGAACTCTTCTGTTTCTGCGGGAGAAAACACCGAAGTATATGCTTTTGGCGGATACAATTACCGTTTCACGGAAGCATATGCATGGTCGCGTGATTCGCTTTCCGAGCGCAATGTGAAATCGCTTTACCCTGCGGGAATGGACCCCGTGATTCAATCGGTGATTACGGATAAATCAATGTCAATGGGCGTGCGCTCCAAACTTCACAACGGCTGGAACATGGATGTGAACAATACATTTGGCGCGAACAATTTTCATTTCTCCGTTGATAAAACCGCAAACGCAACGCTCGGCTACAATTCGCCCACGCATTTCAATGCAGGCGGATTTAATCTTTCCGAAAACACTTCTTCGCTCAACTTCTCCAAGTTTTATCCCGAAGTGCTTTCGGGTTTGAACGTGGCGTTCGGCTCGGAATTCAGAATTGACAACTATAAAATTTTTGCCGGTGAAGAGGGCTCGTATAAATCATACGGCAAAGTGCTGAACCGCGTGGACAGCATATTTAATCCGGATGGAACATTCAATAGTGTGGACAGCGTGTTTGCACCGGGCGGCTCGCAGGGCTTTCCGGGTTTCCGCCCCGCCAACGAAGTGAATGTGTCGCGCACCAACAAAGCGCTCTATGCCGATGGCGAATTAGACATCACTGAAAATTTATTGGTGGGAACAGCACTTCGCCTCGAGGACTACAGCGATTTCGGAACCACCACGAACGGAAAAATTTCTGCGCGCTATAAAATCAGCAATTATATTTCCGCGCGCGCTTCGTACGGAACGGGCTTCCGCGCTCCTTCGCTTGCGCAACTTTATTACAACACCACCTTCACCGATTTTGTAGCAGGTCAGCCCATTGATAAAATTATTGCCGCGAATAACAGCCCCATCACCTACGCGCTCGGCATTCCTGAACTCAAGCCCGAGCAATCGGCTAACGTGAGTTACGGTTTCACCATTCACCGCAAATCGTTTTCGTTCACGGTGGATGCATATTCCGTAAACATCAAAGACCGTATTGTGCTCACGGGCGCTTTTTACGACAGCGACCCGGTGATTGGAAATGATTTGAAAGCGCTGGGCGTGGGCGCTGCGCAGTTCTTCACCAACGCGGTGAACACGAAAACGCATGGAGTTGATATTGTGCTGGCGCATACTCCCATCATCACCGATAAGAAAACGCTGCGCGTATCGGTTGCCGCCAACTTCAACAACATGAAGATTGACCGAATTTATACCAACGATAAACTGAAAGGAAAAGAAAATACTTACTTCGGTTTGCGCGAGCAATATTTTTTGCTGGCTTCGGCTCCCAAGAGCAAAATAACTTTCAATGCCAACTATGAGGTGAACAAATTTTTTGTGGATGCGCGCGTGAATGTGTTCGGAAAAGTGCAATTAGTTAACTGGAATGATAATGGAGACAGCATTGCCGACCCGGGCGAAGTGGATGTATATAAATCCAAAGCCACACTGGATTTAGCTCTTGGCTATAACTTCAACAACATCCGCATTACCTTTGGCGCAATAAATATTCTGAACACCTATCCCGATGCGCATGACCCTGCGCTTACCGAAAGCGGTGGAATATGGGATGCCGTGCAAATGGGTTTTGCGGGCGCGTATTACTACACCAAGGTTGGGTTTAAGTTTTAGAAAATAAAAAATCCCTTCGCTGAAGAAAAGCAGAAGGGATTTTTTGTGTCTTGCCGAATTACTTTGCCAGAATAATTTTTTGGGTAACCGTTATTGCGACTGGCACGGTAATTAATTACCTGCCTATTGAGTTTCTTGCTGCGTAGGCGAAGTGGTAAAAATATTTTTCAAGGTCGGCAAAGGAAGAGTTGTAAAGCGTTCCTCCGGTAAAAGCATCGCAAAGCACTTCGCGGGCGCGGGCAATTTCTTTCAGCCGTTTTTTCCACCGCGCATCCGACAAAGTGAGGTCGAGCAGTTCAATGGCTCTGAACGCAGCGCTTTCAAACAGTTTCTGGTCTTTGTCTTTCCATCGGTTTGCGCGCCCCACTTCGCTGCCAATGTTTCCCAGTTGCTGGCAAAGCGTGTAAGTAAACCATTTGCCTTGCGCCATTGTTTGATGCTGAAACGCCATGCTTAATCTGTTATGAGTTTGTTTACAATGCCAATTATTATTTTTTGCATGTCTGTGTTTTCCACGCTGCGTGTGCGGTTGCCCATATACGGGCGAATGTTTATCATGGAATCAAATTCAATGCGCTCTTCTCCTTTTTTCTCAGGATAAATATTTATTCCCCAAAGATTTTCCTGTTTGCTTCCTTCGTCTATCAGAAATGTTTCTTCATCGGCATGCATTTCTCCGCCCACTGCCATGGTGCCTTTATCAATATCCACCACCGCTTTTATCATAGAGCCGAATTGTTTTTCCGCCATTGATTTTAATTCGGAAACAGAAATAGAATCAGAAATAGTTTTTATTTCAAACATAATTGCAAATGTACGCAGGAAGTTACCTTTCGAGAATAATTTTCTTTGAAACGGCTCCTTCGCTGGTGCTCATGCGCAGCAAGTAAATGCCGCTTGCTGCGTTCAGGTTTACGGTTTGCTGTTTACTGTTCACAGTTGTTTGATATGCTGCTTCGCCTACCAGATTATAAACTGTAATTTGAACCGCGGACTGTAAACCGGAAACTGTAAACTGTCCTGAAGATGGATTGGGATAAATAAAAATTCCATCATCAGAATTTATTTCCGCAACCGCGCTGTAAGGAGAGTAATCAAAGTAATCGCGCTTGTGGTAATTCACAATCGTATTTTTATTGGGGTCCCAGTCCTGTTGAATCAGTTGAGTGATGTTATTGTTTGCATCGTAGAGATAACTGAAAGAATATTCATACGAAATTGTCCAGTTAGGATTTGAGTAGGTTTCTTCTTTATAGTCGGTTTGATTATTTTTTGCATCGTAAGTATATGTATCGCGCCAGGATAAATCCCATCCGCTTCCGTTCCATGACAGCACGGTATCGCTTTGCCAGGTGGAAGTGCGGTAATCACCGCTCCAGTAATGCCAGGTAATGTTAGGATAATAATCTGTACTATCCCATGCGCTGGTGGAAGTGTTCCACAATTCAACAGTAGCAATTTTCAGCACTCCGCCCGTGTTGTATTTAAGGTCAACTTTATCAGAATAATCCCATACGTTCGTGGTAGTATTCCAACTGGAATAAGTTTCCTGGATGTCTTGCTGGTTTCCATTGTAGGTCAGATCCATCTTGAACCAATTATCCCATTCTGAAGTTGTAGCATTCCATCCCTGCCCGATTTCCTGCGTCATCTTGTTGTTCGCATTGTAAGTATATAAATACTGGTTTTGATTATCCCACGCGCTGGTGCTTGTGTTCCAGGTTTGACTTAAATCCTGAGTCATTAAATCATTTCCGTTATAAGTATAAACTTCCTGGTAAGAATTATCCCAACTTGTACCGTTCCACCATTGCGTAAGCATATTCAGAAGTTTATGTGTTGCGGTGTAAGTGTATGTGATTCTTTGTTCAGGAAATGGATTTGAAAAATAATAATCTTCCTGTGTAATATCGCTGTTGGTGTTGTACGAAGCATGAACGCTGTCGGCATAGAGCCATGAATTGCCGGTGGTGTCCCAGTTCCAGTCAATATAGCGCGCGGGCTTCCACACCGTGTTTATTACGGGAAGCTGAGATTTGAGGGAAGAAATTTTTTTTTGCTTTGACAAATCATGCTGCGAATGTTTTTTCAAAAACATTCCGGCAAATGAAGCAGGATTCGATTGCTGGGCAAAAAGGAAAGATGCAGCAAAGAATAAAAATAAAAGAGGGAATAAAATTTTTTTCATGTTCTTGTTTTTTAAAAGATTATTTAAAGATAACAAAAAAGGAAATCTGCAATTCCGATTTTTCTTTAACGAAGCGTCAATAAAAAACCCGGGTAGTTTCCCTGCCCGGGTTTTATTTTTACAGAAAAGATTTTACTTTATCAAATCAAATTTTCCGGTGCCGACAACTTTTCGGTTCGTATCGAAGGCGCGGTAAATATATGTTCCCTGCGCAAGCAATTCAGCGGTGAAAGTGATTTTGCTGTTTTTGTTTGCCGGAAGAAGCGCAATGCGGTTTCCGTTCAAGTCAAAAATTTCAATGGCGGCCGCATCGGCATTTTTAATTTCAAAGTTGATTTGGTTCACAGCCGGGTTGGGATACACTTTAATATCGCCCAGCACAGAAAGTTCATTCACCGCTCCCGCGTGAGGAAGTTGTTTCAGCCATGAAATATTCCGTATGGTATCGGCATGGGCGCTGTCCATCGAAAGCAGGTTGAAGCCCACTCCGTTTGCCCACCATTCAAAATGCCATAAACTATCCTGCGTGGCGGAATACGGGAACCAACTTCCGGTGGTATATATCCAAACACTATCGGTGTTCATTTGTTTTTCGCGGTGGCGCAGCGAGTTGAAATTTCCGAGCGGTGTCTTCAGTGTTCCCCATCCATCGGTTTTTGAATTCTGGTCAATCACTTGTTTCACACGGATGGAATCAATGCCGAACTGTCCGAAATAAAATTTCAAATCGAGTTGCGCGGTATTCGTGAAAGTGTTTCCGTATGTATCAGGAAACTTTGCAATGCGGTAGTTCGGATTAAAATAAAGAGGCATCCATGTTCCGTTCACATTTGTCCAAACGCCTTGCATGGTAATGCCGGAAGAAGAGTTTGTTAAAAAAGAAGAATTGGAATCGGCATAATTATACGTGGCAAGATTGGAAGAAGAAAAATTAGAACCACCTACAACCCATGACGGGCTGGTGAACAGAACGGAATCGGTTGAATCGGCAACAAGCGTGGTAAAAGTCCACGTTTGGCTTGCGCCTGCCGGTCCGGGCTGAATTGCGCCTGCGGGTTTGTTGGCATGAGTGGTGTCGTGTGCATTCACAAATACGTTGAGCCATCCGGCAACGTCTGCCTGCGTTAAGGTGATTTGCGCATTGAGCGCTGCGGCAGAAATAAATGCTGAAGAAAAGAGTAAAAGTTTTTTCATTTGAAAATTTTTTATTGATTGGTTGGCAAATATACAATCTATTTCAAAAAGCATGGAATGAAATTTTCCTATCTTTATAATGATTCAGAATCTCTATATAATTATTATGTTAAATTTGCCTTGTTAAAAATGCTCCCATGCTGAAAAAAATTTTATTCCTTGCATTATTGCCAACTGCATTTGTCACCCTGAGCGTAGTCGAAGGGTTTTCGCAGTGGAACCTGAGTTCAGCAATTAACACACCGGTTGCTGTTGCCGTTCACAATCAGCAGAGTGAAAAAATTGTAACCGATTCCAAAGGAGGCGCCATCATTGCCTGGGAGGATTCTCGCCTTGATACCAACCATGCCGATATTTATGTTCAGCGCCTTGATAAAAACGGTTACCCAAAATGGACGTTGAACGGAATTAATATTTGCTCAAACGACAGCGACCAGGGAACTATTGCCATGGCTGCCGATGGTTTTGGCGGAGCCATCATTGCCTGGAACGACCACCGTGCAGCAGACAGGGATGTGTATGCGCAGCGAATAGATTCTTCCGGAAATATTTTATGGACAGCAAACGGAGTAGCAGTTTCAGGAGCAGCAAAACCACGCGACCAGCGCGATTCTAAACTTATTGCCGATGGAAGCGGGGGAGCCATCATTGTCTGGCAGGATTCTTCTTTAACAAATGACTGGGATATAGTTGCCCAGCGTGTCAGCGGTTCCGGAACATTAACGTGGGCGGCAAGCGGTGTTGCCATCTGCAATGATTTAGGCGCACAAAAGAGACCGAGAATCAGAACCGATGGAGCGGGAGGCGCCATCATTGTTTGGCAGGATAAACGAAACGGACTTGATTATGATATTTACGCAAAGCGCATCAATAGTTCAGGAACTACTGTGTCAGGATGGGGAGGAATTGGCGGTTACGGAATTATTGTTTGTAGTGAGGCGACAGGAGCAACACAAAAAAATCCCATTATGGAATCGGATGGAGCAGGAGGCGCCATCATTGCCTGGGAAGACAAACGCAATCCATGTAATGGTTGTGACAGCACCGATATTTACGCTCAGCGTGTGAATGCTTCCGGAACAATGCAATGGACGACAAACGGAATTCCGGTATGCACCTCAGTTGGTTTGCAAAGTTACCTGGACATGGCTGTTGATGGGACGAATGGAGCATTTATTGTCTGGAAAGATTTTCGAAGCGACCTGAAAGGAGATATATATGCCCAGCGTGTAAATGCTTCCGGAGTCATGCAATGGGCATCTAACGGAATTCTTATAAAAGGAGGTCCGAACGGGCAGGGAGCGCCAGCCATAGTTCCTGACGGCTGGGGCAATGCGCTTATAGCGTATCGTGATTCCGGCACATCAGATGATATTTACGGGGTGAAAGTAAATTCCAGCGGAATAATCTTATGGAATTCTCCCGTAGGAACTGCTGCCGGTACGCAAAATAATCCGCGCATTGTTATGGATGGAAACGGGGGATGCATTTATGCTTTTGAGGATGCAAGGAATTTAATTGACAATGATATTTACGCGCATCATCTTTATGCCAGCGGCTCTGCAGATGGAGTTGCGGAAGAAAATTATTATGTAGAAAGCAAATGTTTTCCTAATCCCTTTTCTTCTTCAGCGGTAATTGAGATTATGTCCCCCTTCATAAAGGGGGTGCAGGGGGATGTCGCATTTTTCATTTATGACTTAGTTGGCAAAAAAGTTGAAATTCCATTTGCGGTTTCTCTAAACAAAATAAATATTGCAAGAGGTAATTTGCAAAGCGGAATTTATTTTTATGAAATCAGAAACGGCAACAATGCTGTATCAAAAGGAAAACTAATTTTAACCGATTAAATTCCTTTTTATGAAAAAAAAATCTTCACTGATTATCTTTATTTTTTTTATCACACTGAGTGGAGTCGAAGTGTCATGTAAAAAAGTGCCTGGCACCGGGGGAAGAGCCACTATTAAGGGAAAAATCTGGGTAAGACAGTATGGTACTGCAAATTTTTCATCACCACTTCTTGCACAATATGCCGGAACTAACCAAACAGTGCATATTATTTATGGAGATGATTTGGGTGAAAGTTCTAATGACGTGACTGATTATAATGGTGAATTTCAATTTCAATATCTCCGAAAAGGAAGTTATAAAGTTTACGTTTATTCTGCCGATTCAGTTAAATGCTCCACGGCAGGTAGTAGCGCTATTTATATACCGCCAATAGCTGTTGTTAGTGAAGTAACCATTACTGAGAAGAAACAAACTATAGATTTGGGAACCATTACTATTCTGAAAAATAAATAAAACAGTTTCATGAATAGAAAATTGTTTGCGTTGTTTCTTGTGTTTTTATTTTCATTTTCTCTCTTTGCCCAGAACAAGAAAAAAATAAAAAAAGAAGTCAAGGGCTTTCATATAAAATCCGTTACCGAAATGGTTACGGAGTATAAGGATGGAAAAGAATCTGCTCCTCGAAAAGATATTTACATAGCATACGATAAGGGTGGCAAAATTATTCAGAAAGAAGATTACCACAAGGATGGCACGCTGAAGCATAAAGAAACGTATGTGTACGATGGGAAAGGAAACAAACTGGAGGAAACCATTTTTGACGCGGCAGAAAAACAACCCAAGCCCGAAAAAAATATTAAGTATGTTTCAAAATATGATTCGAATGGAAATGAAACCGAAAAAACAGAGTATGACGGGAATGGCAAGGTCATTCAGAAGTTGCAATACTCTTACAACAGCAAGGGTGATAAAATCCTTGAAGTAACGTATGACGGTGATGGCAAACTTACTATGAAAACCGTTTATATATTCGATAACAAAGGATTGCGTGTGGAGAAAAAAGAATATGACGGAAGCAACAATCAAATCTCTTCGCGCAAATACACGTATCAATTCTGAAAACATCTACCAAATACCAATCAGTACTAATCTACTAATGAAACCAAAAACACAACGGCTGTTAATTGGTATATTGGTATAAATTGGTATTTAGTAGGAATAATTTGCAATGGAAAAAATTCTTGAAACAGTTTCAATCTTTGAGCCCATTACGCTCGAAGAAATGGACAGCGTGAAACTGATGGAGCGCGTGGATACCAAATATGTTTTTTCCGCCACGCATCTTCCGAAAATTCTGGAAGGAATGAAATCGGATTACCGCCTGCTTGAAATAAATAATGTCCGCCTTCACCGCTATGAATCGCTTTATTACGACACCGAAAAATTTTCTCTCTTTGAAAAACACCACAAGGGAATGCTGAACCGCTACAAACTTCGTTTCAGAAGATACGTGGATTCGGGCGGCTTGACTTTCTTCGAAATAAAATTCAAGAACAATAAAGGAAGAACGATAAAGAACAGAGTGAAGATGAAAGCCATTGAGGCGGGCTTTACAGAGAAGGCGGAAAAGTTTTTGAAAGAGATTACTCCGTTCGCTCCCGAACTATTTATGCCGAAAATGTGGGTGAATTATTCGCGCATGACCTTCGTAAATAAATTTTCGCAGGAGCGATTGACCATTGACACCGGTTTGCATTTTGCAAAAGCGGATTCAACCGATAATTTTTCTGTGCGCTTTCCGCAAATGGTAATTGCAGAAGCCAAGCGCGACAAGGCATCTTCCATTTCGCAATTCATCCGCCTTGTTCGCATGACGGGCGTCCGCGAAAGCGGCATCAGCAAATATTGTTTTGGGGTTTATAATTTATTCGACATAAAGAAAAATAATTTCAAAGAGCGGGTTAGGTTTGTAACTAAAATGGCAAACACTGCTCTTGCTCCAACAGGAACATAAACACATCTACCAAATACCAATCGGTACTAATTTACCAATGAAAACCAAAAATACAACGGCTGCTATTAGTATATTGGTAAAGATTAGTATTTAGTAGAAAAAATAAGTAATATGATTTTACTTCAGGATGTACAAGACACGGCAACCACCGGCTGGGAAATTTTCAATAAGTTGTCGTGGAAATTTTTTATCCGGCTCGGCATTGACCTCGCTTCGGTTTTTGTTCTCATACGTTTCATTTATTATCCGAACTACCGCACCAAAGAATTTTTCTTCACATTTTTTATTTTCAACCTTGTGATTTTTCTCGTCACGTTCATGATGAACAAAGTGGAAATGTCCATTGGCGCTTCATTCGGTTTGTTTGCCGTGTTCGGAATCATGCGCTACCGAACGGAAGATGTTTCCACGAAAGACATGACCTATCTTTTTTTGGTTATCGCTATGGGATTAATCAGTTCGGTAACAAAAGGCGGATGGGATGAACTCACGCTCATTAATTCAATCATCATTGTGGTTACGTTGTGTCTGGAAACAAATTTGCTTATGAAGAAGGAACTTGGAAAAGTTATCATGTACGAAAACATTGAAATGATAAAACCGGAAAACCACCAGAAACTCCTCGAAGATTTGCGCACGCGCACGGGCTTGAACATTCACCGCTTCAGCATAACGAAAGTTGATTTTCTCCGAGACATGGCAACCATCCGCATTTATTATTACGACACAAAAAAATCGAATGATATTTCCGTGTAGCGAATAATTTTTTCCCTCTGATATTTTTCTTTTCTCTTTATCACGCTATTTTCTTTTGTTTTCATTCGTATATTCGTCCCCATTCGTAATTCGTAGGCGATGCAGTTTGAAGTAACAGAAGATTTCCTCGATAAAATTTCCACCGCCATTAATGAAAATAACATTAAGTGGCTCGAGAAGAATCTGAAAAAACTTCAGCCGGCAGATATTGCCGGAATCCTGAACGAACTTAATCTCGAAGACGGAAAAAAACTTTTTAATTTTCTTGAAGATAAAATTGCTGCCGATGCGCTCATCGAAATGGAAGACGATAAGCGCGAGCGCTTTCTCGATTCGCTCACTTCCGCGCAGATTGCCGACCACATTGACCATCTTCCTTCCGATGAAGCCGCAGATGTAATTTCAGAACTTTCCGACAAGCAGCAGGACGAAGTGCTGCGCGAACTGGAAAAAGAAGACAAAGCGCAGGCGAGCGATATTGTTGACCTGCTGAAATACGAAGAAGGAACTGCGGGCGCGCTCATGGCGAAAGAATTAATCCGCGTGCACGTGAATCAAACCGTGTGGGAATGTGTTCGCGAAATGCGCAGGCAGGCGGAAAAGATTGATAACATTTACGCGGTGTATGCAGTGGACGATGACGATAAACTTCTTGGAATTCTCTCGCTGAAAAAATTGATCACCACTCCGCTGCGCACAAAAATCACCGATGCATACAATCCGAATGTAATTTCCGTTCGCACCGATACTCCTTCGGAAGAAGTGGCGAACATTATGAAGAAATATGATTTCGTGGTGCTGCCGGTGATAGATAATCTCGGAAGATTATTGGGAAGAATTACGGTGGACGATGTGATGGATGTGATGAGCGAAGAAGCCACCGAAGACGCGCAGAAAATGGGAGGTATGCAGGCGCTCGAGGATCCATACATGAGCACTTCTGTTTTCCAGATGCTGAAAAAACGTGCGGGCTGGCTGGTGGTTCTTTTCATAGGAGAAAGTTTCACCGCCACCGCAATGAGTTTTTTTGAAAACCAGATTGCTAAAGCCGTAGTCCTCGCGCTTTTTGTCCCGCTGATTATTTCAAGCGGAGGAAATACCGGCTCGCAGGCATCTTCGCTTATCATACGCGCCATGGCATTGGGAGAAGTTTCTATAAAAGAATGGTGGAGAATTGTGAGAAAAGAAATTAAAACAGGAATACTACTTGGAATTATTCTGGGTGTAATTGGATTTCTAAGAGTGGCAATCTGGTCAGCATTCATAGATATTTACGGGCCGCACTGGATGCTGGTAGGAATTGCAGTTGGAATCTCTTTAATTGGTGTTGTGCTCTGGGGAAATTTAGTTGGCTCTACCTTTCCAATTTTTCTGAAACGCATCGGACTCGATCCTGCCGTTTCATCGGCTCCGTTTGTTGCAACATTTGTAGATGTAACAGGATTAATTATTTATTTCACGGTCGCGTCCATCATTCTTGGCGGAATTCTCCTATGAAAATTCTTTTCATTGATTCCGCTCATCCTTCCCTGAAAAAAGAATTGGAGAGAAATAATTTTATTTGCGAGGAAGATTTCACTTCTTCCAAATCAGAAATCGAAAAAAAAATTTCTTCCTATCAGGGAATAATTCTTCGCAGTCGTTTTGATATTGACAAAAAATTTATTGACGCCACAACAAATCTCAAATTCATTGCAAGAGTAGGCGCAGGCATGGAACACATTGATGTTGCTTATGCCGAACGAAAAGGAATCAAATGCCTATCCTCTCCCGAAGGAAACAGCAATGCAGTTGCGGAACATGCGCTCGGAATGTTGTTGAGTTTGCTGAATAATATTTGCAAAGCAAACAATGAAGTGAAAGAAGGAAAATGGATTCGTGAAGGAAATAGAGGAGCAGAACTCGAAGGAAAAACAATTGGCATTTACGGTTATGGAAATACAGGAAGTGCATTTGCAAAACTGCTGTGCGGGTTTGATGTAAAAATTCTTGCCTACGATAAATACAAAAAGGAATATGGAGATAAGGGAAATAATGGAATAGGGAAAATAAAAGAAGCAAACCCTAAAGAAATTTTTTCACAAGCCGATGTGTTGAGTTTGCATTTGCCATTGACCGATGAAACAAAATTTCTGGTGAATGATTCTTTCATTAACAAATTCAAAAAAAATATTTATCTCATCAATACTTCCCGCGGGCAAATTGTAAAAACCGATGACCTTGTGAGAAATCTCAGGAGCGGAAAAATTTTAGGAGCATGTCTGGATGTAATAGAATATGAGGAATCTTCCTTTGAAGGCATTAAATCCGCAATCCGCAATCCGCAATCTGCAATATGGAACTATTTAATTTCATCTCCAAAGGTAATCCTCTCTCCTCACATTGCCGGATGGAGTATTGAATCAAGTGAAAAGATGGCGAAGATTCTCGCGGAGAAAATAATTGCTATCTCAAAATAAGCAGCCGGTTCGAATCGAGTTTAATAAAAATAAAAAGCAGAATTGTAAACGCCCACAGCGAAGAGCCGCCATAGCTGAAAAAAGGAAGAGGAATTCCAATCACAGGCGCAAGCCCGATGGTCATTCCCACATTTATGGTCACGTGAAAAAATAAAATGGAGGCAACCCCGTATCCGAAAATCCGGCTGAAGGAAGAGCGCTGCCGTTCCGCCACAAAAATTATTCGCAGTATCAGCGCAAGAAATAAAAGAAGAATAAATAAACTTCCGAGAAATCCCCATTCTTCTCCCACCGTACAAAAAATAAAATCGGTGCTTTGCTCGGGAACAAAATCATATTTGGTTTGCGTGCCCTGCAAAAATCCTTTTCCGGAAAAACCTCCTGAGCCAATGGCAATCAAACTTTGGTTCACATTGTAACCCGCTTTCTTTTTTAAATCTTTATCCACATCTTTCCCCAAAAAAACATTGATGCGGGTTTTCTGATGTGGTTTCATCTTGCTGAAAGCATAATCCACTCCAAACACTGCTCCTGAAGCAGCAATCAGAAGGGCAAAAATTCCCAGTAAGAATCTGCGCGCCCTTTTTTTATTTCTCGAGTTCATCCATACCACAAATGAGATAATGGCTGCAATCAATGCCAATAAAATCACAAGTACCACTTTATTCACCAGTAATGCTGAAATGAGAAGTAGTGTTGTAAAAAATCCTCCGAGCAAAAGATTTCCTGAAAAACCTTCACGGAACAAAACGAAAATGAATGCAACATACACCAGCGCGGTGCCTGCTTCTTTTTCCATAACAATTATTCCGGCAGGAAGAAGAATGAGTACGAACGCAAAAAGTTTTGTCTGCAGGCGTTCAATCTTTGTATCCATCGAACTTAAATATTTAGCGAGCGCAAGCGCCACCGCAAACTTTCCGAATTCTGCCGGTTGAAAAGCAAAATCTCCAAAGCGAAACCATGAATGGCTTCCTGAAATTTCTCTTCCTAAAAAAATTACTGCCACTAATAAAATTCCCACAGCGATATAAATCGGGTAGGGGAATGCGGTGTAAAAGTTTGCGTCAATGATGAGAACAACCACTGCAATAATGAGTGCGCCTGTAATCCATAGTAATTGCTTTCCATATTTCTGTGAGATGTCGAAAATATTTTTATGCTCCTCGTTGTAAACAGCCGCGTAAATATTCAGCCAGCCGAGAATGACAAGCGTAAGAAATAATCCAGCCATCACCCAGTCAATATTCGAAAAAATATTTTTCTGTTCTCTCATTAATAACCTTTTTGTTTTCCAATAATATTTGAATGAATAATATCTCCTTCAAGCATTTTCTTTTCAACATCCGGGCGTGAAATCGAATCAGTTAAATATTTTTCAATCATTAAACTCGCAATGGGTGCCGCCCACGATGCTCCCCATCCTCCGTTTTCAACTGTGACTGCAATTGCAATCTTGGGATTTTCTTTCGGAGCGAACGCAATGAACAGAGAATGGTCTTTTAACTGAACCACTTTTCCGTTAATCACTCTTTTGTTTTCTGCCGTTCCCGTTTTTGCGCAGTAATCTATTCCGGGAATCTGAGAAGCCGCTGCTGTTCCGTGCTTCACCACTTCATTCATTCCTTCAATCACCACGTTATAATACGCAGTATCCGTCACCATCGCAAAATGTTTTTCTCTGAAGCGCGCAAGCAGTGAGTCATTCGAGTTTTTTCCGATTGCTTTTACGGTGTGCGGTATGTAATAAAATCCTTTATTCGCAATGATGCAAACCACATTCGCGTTTTGAATCGGAGTGATTCCAAGTTCGCCCTGCCCTATGGCGAGAGAAATAATTGTGGAAGTATGCCAGCGATGCTCTCCAAAAACTTTATTGTAATGCGCAATGGTGGGAAGTGAGCCGCGAAGTTCATTCGGAATATCGGTGTTCAGATGCGAACCGATTCCGAAACTCGTTACGTAATCCCGCCACACAGAAAAAACATCTTCCATCTTTTTATATTTTTTATTGTCCATCACCACGCGAAACACATTGCAGAAATAGGTGTTGCACGAATGCTGAATGGCGGGCTGCAAATCAAGCGTGCCGTGATGCGCATCGCATTTCAGCGGACGCGCTCCGCCATAATTATATCCTCCTGCACAGAAAAAAGAAGATGACTTGGATAAAACTTTTTCATTCTGCCCGACAAGTGACATCACTAATTTAAAAGTTGAACCGGGCGGATACGAAGCCATGAGCGCGCGGTTGAACAGCGGCTTGAGCGAATCCTGCTGGAGTATTCTGAAATTTTGCGGAAGCGTGCTGCCGATGAGAAGATTCGGGTCGTATGCGGGGCTTGAAACAAATGCGAGAATTTCTCCGGTGCTCGGTTCAATCGCAACAATGCTTCCGATTTTATTTTGCATCAACTTCTCTCCGTATTCCTGAAGTTGCGCGTCAATGGTGCACACAATATCTTTTCCGGCAACGGCAATCGTATCGTAAATTCCATTCATGTAACTTCCCTGCCTGCGGTTGTGCACGTCCACCACTTCAATGTGCGTGCCTTTGATTCCGCGCAACGGAATTTCATACGCCTTTTCCATTCCGCTCACGCCAATGTAATCGCCATTCTTGTAATAGTCGCTTGTGTCCGTCATCTCGGGAGAAACTTCACCCACATATCCGAGTAAATGCCCGGCAATCGGCTGCGGATATTTTCGCAGCGTGCGCGGCTGGAGAAAAAATCCCGGGAACTTGAAAAGTTTTTCCTGCAGAATGGCGGAATGTTCCACCGAAATTTCTTTTTCAAACACACTTTCTTTCAGAGGAGAATTTGGCGCCTGAATTGCTTTGAGCATTCTTCGCAAAAAAGTTTCGCGGTCAATTCCAATCGTCCTGCAAAAATCAAGCGTGTCGAAACTTGTTTCGCGCGAAGCGTCTTTCACTTGTTTCGGAATCACCATTAAATCATACGCGGCTTGATTATAAACCAATCGTTTTCCTTTTCGGTCGAAAATATTTCCGCGTGCGGGATAATCGGTCATGTAGCGGAATGCCTGGTTGCGCGCAGTGAGTTTATATTGGTCGTCAATCAACTGGATGTAAAAAAGCCGCGCGAGAAAAATTAAAATGATGGATGAAAAAATCGCGATGATGACATATTTTCGGTCGGAATAGTGAGCGCTCATATTTTTATTCGTTCATCCTAAATATAAGCATTTTAATTTTTATGTCCGAGTTTTCGTGAAGAAAAACTGGCTGACGAAAATTAATGTGAGCGTAAAAACAGAACTGAGAATCACTCGGAAAAATGTGTGAAAGAATCCGGAAAAGTGAAACGCTTCGAGATAAAATAAAAAGAAATGATGAATGAGCACAAGAATTCCTGCATAGGAAAAAAACCATCCGAACCCGAATTGCTGAACGGTGGGATGCTGCGTGGGTTCGTAGCCCTCGCGCGGAGAAATTATTTTGAGAAGCGGTTTGCGCGCAAACGCCATGAACACCGAAGCGGCAGCGTGCATTCCTCCCGTATCGGAAAACATATCAATGCTGAGCCCGAGCGCGAATGAGAGCACGAGCACCAGCCAGTCGGGAGTTTGAAACGGAAGCATGAGAATGAAAAGCACATAGAGAAAGGGATTGAGATAACCGCTGAGTTGAATGTGATTCAGGATTAAAACCTGGAACAAGACGAGAAAAATAAATCTCAAACTATTTCTTACAATCTCATTCATGCTGGGAAATTTTTTCGAGATTGGTTTGTTCTGCTTTCATTAAATTATTTACCACCGTTACATATTTCAGCCGGTTAAAGTCGGTAGATAATTTTATAGTCACATTGTAAAAAGTATTGCCGGCAATTTTTTCAAAGTCCTCTATGTAGCCGACCATAATTCCCTCAGGAAAAATAGAAGAGTAAGAACTAGTAATAATCGTATCGCCTTTTGCAATTTCAAGATGAGAAGGAATGCGTTCCATGTAGGCGTGCCATTCATCCACTCCATCCCAGGTAAGAATAGAATTTTCTCCGAACTTTTTTATGTTGACAGGAATGCGCGTACTCTCGTGAAGAACTGACATTACCGTGCAAAAGTTTTCCGAAACATCGCGCACAATTCCTACAATGCCATCGGGACTGATAACTCCCATTTCGGTTTTTACTCCTTGTGCTGAACCGATGTTCAGTGTTAAAAAATTTTTCCCCCGGTTGGTGGAATTGTTCACCACTTTGGCTGAGAGATACATGAATTGTTTCTTATGAAGAGAATCGTTTACAAATATTGGCGCTTTCAATTCATTTGAAAAAGATTCTCTCAGTTGATTTCTCAGCGTAATATTTTCTTCAGCAAGTTTTTTATTTTGCTCTTTCAAAGAAAAATATTCCGTAACTCCTGAATAGGCCTCATACATATTTCCTGCAATGGCATTGGATGAATTCAAAAAATGCGCGCGCTGAAAATGATTATTCTGAAAAACTAAAAAAAGAGAAAGCGATTCAAGAAAAAGAAAAAGCAGGATGTAATAATTTCGGGTGAGAAAGAGAATTAGATTTCGCATCGCATTCGATAATGAATTGCATTATCTGATCAGGAATGGAAATTTATCTGCATTCTTCAGTGCAATTCCTGTCCCGCGTGCAACCGCGCGAAGCGGGTCTTCCGCCACATGAACGGGAAGTTTTGTTTTCAGCGAAATGCGTTTATCAAGTCCGCGAAGCAAAGCGCCACCGCCTGTCAGATAAATTCCGGTTCTATAAATATCTGCTGCCAGCTCAGGCGGAGTGATTTCAAGCGCATTCAGAATTGCTTCTTCAATTTTCGAAATGGATTTATCCAATGAATGGGCGATTTCAGAATACGAAACAAAAATTTCTTTCGGCACGCCCGTCATCAAATCTCTTCCGTGAACGGGAAAATCGGGCGGAGGATTATCCAAATCGGGAATGGCTGCGCCCACTTCAATTTTTATTCTCTCGGCAGTACGCTCGCCCACTAAAATATTATGCTGCCTTCGCATGTAATCTTCTATATCGGCAGTGAGTTCATCGCCCGCAATGCGGATTGATTTGTCGCACACAATTCCACCCAGCGCAATAATTGCAATGTCGCTCGTTCCTCCGCCAATATCCACAATCATATTTCCCATTGGTTCTTCCACATCTATTCCGATTCCGAGCGCGGCCGCCATGGGTTCGTGAATGAGATAAACTTCTTTTCCTCCTGCGTGCTCGGCAGAATCTTTCACCGCGCGCTTTTCTACTTCGGTAATTCCGGAAGGAATGCAAATCACAAGTCGAAGCGAAGGAGCGAATAATCTTCTTCCGGGGTTAATCATTTTTATTAATCCGCGAATCATGTATTCGGCAGCATTGAAATCGGCAATCACTCCATCGCGCAGCGGGCGAATTGTTTTTATGTTCTCATGCGTTTTGCCGTGCATCTGCATTGCAAGTTTTCCGACTGCAATTACTTTTCCGGTGTTGCGTTCAATGGCAACGATGGAAGGTTCATCCACTACGACTCTGTCGTTATGGATGATGACTGTGTTTGCAGTGCCGAGGTCAATTGCTATTTCTTGCGTGAGGAAACTAAAAAATCCCATAGGGGTTACGAATTACAAAACTTGTTACTAATATAACGAATCTTTTTTTGGTTTCAAATGTCGCACTACTATTTTTATGTTCAGCGTGAACCTTTATTAGTTATTCACAAACTTTTTAACGTTAAAATTTTCTCAATGCTTGAAATGTCTTGTGCCTGTCATCACCATTGCCATACCATTCTTGTTGCAGAACTCGATGGAATCTTTATCCTTGATGGAACCGCCCGGCTGAACCACCGCTTTCACTCCTGCGTTGTAAGCAATCTCCACGCAATCGGGAAACGGGAAAAATGCATCGGAAGCCATCACTGCTCCCTTTAAATCAAAACCAAAACTTTTTGCTTTAATGATTGCCTGCTTGAGCGCATCTACGCGTGAAGTTTGCCCGACTCCGCTTGCCAGCAGTTGTTTGTTTTTCGCGAGCACAATTGTATTTGATTTTGTATGCTTCACAATTTTATTTGCGAAAACCAAATCGCTGAGTTCTTCTTTCGTGGGAGAAATTTTTGTAACCGTTTTCATTTCGGCTTCCGTTTCGGATTTGAAATCTCTGTCTTGTTCCAAATAACCGTTCAGCGTGGTGCGAATTAATTTTGAAGGAACTACAAATTCTTTTTGAAGAAGAATAATCCGGTTTTGCTTTTGCTTGAGAATGTTTAATGCCGTTTCATCGTAAGCGGGGGCAATTATTACTTCGAAGAAAAGTTTATTTATTTCCTGCGCTGTTGCTTCGTCCACTTTTGTATTTGCGATTAATATTCCTCCGAAAGCGGAAACCGAATCTCCTGCAAGTGCATCTTTCCACGCATCAATTAATTTTTTTCTGGAAGCAATTCCGCAGGCGTTATTGTGTTTGAGAATTGCAAAAGTTGTTTCTGAAAATTCCGCTATGAGATTTACGGCTGAATCAATGTCTAAAAGATTATTGTAGGAAAGTTCCTTTCCGTTGAGTTGCGAAAACATTTTTTCAAAATCGCCATAGAAAGTTCCTTTCTGATGTGGGTTTTCACCGTAGCGAAGCGATTTTATTTTGGAAGCGGAGCCATTCAGGTTTGGCATGGTTACTTTCAATTCCCCGCTGAAGTAGGAATAAATTGCAGTATCGTATTTCGAAGTGACTGCAAATGCTTTTGTCGCCAAATATTTTCTGTCTTCAAGCGAGGAAGTTCCCTTTTTCTCTTCAAGAATTTTTAACAGATAAGCATATTCATTTTTCGAAGGAACAATCACCACATCGTTAAAATTTTTCGCGCCCGCTCGGATGAGGGAGATTCCGCCAATGTCAATCTTCTCAATAATTTCTGTTTCGTCTTTTGTTTTCGCCACGGTTTCTTCGAACGGATATAAATCCACAATCACCAAATCTATTTCCGGAATTTTATATTCCAAGAGTTGTGAAGCATCTTCATTTTTTTCTCTGCGACTCAGAATGCCTCCGAAAATTTTCGGATGAAGTGTTTTCACTCGTCCGCCCAAAATGGAAGGATAAGAAGTCAGCGTTTCAACAGGCGTGACTTTCGCTCCGAGTTTTTCTATGAACTCCTGCGTTCCTCCCGTACTGAAAATAGTTACGCCAAGCTCGCCCAATTTTTTTACAATCGGTTCAAGATTGTCTTTATAAAAAACCGAGATGAGCGCACTTTTAATTTTTTTGTTCATGTGAGCAAAAGTAGAAGTTTCATCTGCTAATTTACGAATCTCTACCAATATACTAATTAACAGCTCATTCACTTTTTGCCAAGAGAAATTGAGTTTCATTAGTACATTTGCTTCATCCCGATTCATCGGGACGTACCAATTAGTATTTTAGTAGGCCATGTTATTCTTTACATTATTCAAAGAAAGTTTTCTTTTTGCCATTCAGGCGCTGGTGACAAATAAACTCCGGAGTTTTCTTTCGCTGCTTGGAATTACCATAGGAATTTTCGCCATCATTTCTGTTTTCACGATGACGGATTCGTTAGAGAAAAAACTTCGCGACAGCGTGAAATCGCTTGGCGATAATGTAATTTATATTCAGAAGTGGCCGTGGACTTTCGGTCCCGATTATCCCTGGTGGAAATATATTAATCGCCCGGTGCCAAACATTTCCGAACTCGAATCAGTGAAACGTGCGAGCGCGAAGGGCGATGCGTTTGCATTTGTGGTGAGCGCGAAAACCACCGCGAAATATAAAAACAGCAGCGTGGAAAATTCAGATGCACTTTGTGTTTCACATGAGTATAATCAAATCCGCTCGTTCGAAGTTGTGAGCGGAAGATATTTTTCTGAGAGCGAATCTTCGAGCGGAAGGCCGGTTTGCGTAATTGGAAACACTATTAAGGAAGGACTTTTTGAAAACGAAGACCCGATTGGAAAACAAATTAAAGTTCGCGACAGCAAACTCACGGTGATTGGCGTTTTGAAAAAAGAAGGCGAGAGCATGATTGGAAGCAACATTGACACGCACATTCTTGTGCCGATAAATTTTGCGCGCAACATAGTGGATTTACGCAGTGATAGGTTTGACCCGGTAATCATGGTGCGCGCGAAGCCGGGAATTCCAAATGATGAATTAATTGACGAACTCACCGGAATTATGCGCGCCATCCGTAAACTGAAACCGATTGCCGAAGATGATTTCGCCTTGAATCAAACTTCCATGCTTTCTAACAGGATTGGCGATTTATTTTCTGTAGTCGGAATTGCCGGATGGATTATTGGTGGATTTTCAATTCTCGTAGGAGGATTCGGAATTGCGAACATTATGTTTGTATCGGTGAGAGAAAGAACAAATCTTATCGGTATACAAAAATCACTTGGAGCAAAAAATTATTTTGTATTGCTGCAATTTCTGGCAGAGGCGGTGGTGCTTTCTATCATGGGTGGATTAATCGGACTTTTTTTTATTTACATCGGAACTTTTATTGTGGAAAAATTAATGGAGATGGAAGTAAACTTAACGCAGTCGAATATAATTCTCGGCTTAACAATCTCCGCTTTGATAGGAGTTGTATCAGGATTTGTTCCTGCGTACAACGCTTCGCAGTTGGATCCGGTGGAAGCAATACGTTCAAACTAAAATGGAAGCGATTAGAAAAAGACCAGTCATTCTCACTATCATCTGCATTCTCGGAATTCTCTGGAGTTTGCTGAATTTTATTTTTGTTTTTTCTCCATTCATCCGAAAAATTTCTGAAATGGCGCCTGCGATTTATGGAATCATTGTAGCGGTTCAATTTATTTCTTTCATCGGAACCTGGCACATGAAACGCTGGGGAGTACATCTTTTCATTGCGGCATTCTTCGCCAAAATAATTTTCTCCATTATGATTGACGATGTGAGTTATGTGGGAATTGTTTTCTCTGTTGCGTTTACAGTTTTCTTTTTGATTTTTTATAAGAGGATGGATGAGGAACTTTAAGATTTTATTTTTCTGAATATTTCCATTGCGCTTCCAATATTTTTTATTCCTTCAATCACGAGCGATAATTTTTCTTCTCCTTGTTTCATGGAACAAATTTTAGAATTGCTTTGAACAAAATTCAGAATTTTAGAAAATATTTCGCTCTGGTAAAATGGAGATTTCTGATTCGCAACGAAATTACCTATAAGTTTTCCATTCTTCAGAATTAATTTTTCAAAGCCAAGTTCCATTGCCAGCCAGCGCAGGCGCACAATGTTGATGAGTTGCTTCGTCTGTTCAGGAACTTCTCCGAAGCGGTCAATCAATTGCTTTTCAAAATTCATTAAATCATTTTCGGTTTTGCTGTTATCCAATTGCTGATAAAGCGAAACACGCTCCGCAATGTTTTCAACGTACTCATCAGGAATTAAAATGGAAAGGTCGGTTTCGATTTGGCAATCTCTTATAAATGGTTGATGGTTGATGGTTGATGGTTGATGGTTTTTTCCATCATCCATCATACCTCGTCCATCGAACATTTCATCTTTCAATTCAGCCATCGCCTCATCCAAAATTTTCTGGTACATCTCATAGCCGATTTCAGTAATGAATCCGCTTTGCTCTGCGCCTAATAAATTTCCTGCTCCGCGAATATCCAAATCACGCATAGCGACATTGAAGCCGCTTCCCAAATCAGAAAATTCCTCGATGGCGCGCAATCTTTTTTTTGCTTCGTTGGTTAAAGTTGAAAATGGTGGTGTGAGCAAATAGCAAAATGCTTTTTTGTTTGAACGGCCAACTCTTCCGCGCAGTTGATACAAATCACTTAAGCCGTAATTCTGCGCGTCATTAATGATAATTGTATTCGCATTCGGAATATCAAGACCGGATTCAATAATCGTTGTGCAAACCAATACATCATATTCTCCTTCGATAAAACTCATCATAGATTTTTCCAGCGCTTCACCTTTTAATTGCCCATGCGCGACAAGAATTTTCGCTTTCGGACAAAGCCGTTGAATCATTTCTGCAAATCTTCCTATGGTTTGCACGCGATTGTGGACGAAAAATATTTGTCCGCCACGCTGAATTTCATAGTCAATTGCTTCCTTAATAATTTTTTCGTTGAACTGCTGAACTTCCGTTTGAACGTGATAGCGATTCGGTGGCGGAGTATTAATGACAGACATATCGCGCGCACCCATCATAGAAAATTGCAGCGTGCGCGGAATGGGAGTTGCGGTGAGCGTGAGAGTATCCACATTTGCTTTCAGAAGTTTCAATTTATCTTTTGCGCCAACGCCAAATTTTTGTTCTTCATCCACAACTAGCAAGCCGAGGTCTTTGAACTTTACATCTTTTCCCAGCAAGCGATGTGTGCCGATGATAATATCTGTTTTTCCTTCGGAAAGTTTTTTCAAAGATTCTTTTTGGTCTTTTGTTGATTTGAAACGGTTGATGTAATCTACGTTCACCGGCAATCCTTTCATCCGTTCAGAAAAAGTTTTGTAATGCTGAAGTGCGAGAATAGTTGTGGGAACTAAAATTGCAGTTTGCTTGCTATCGCATGCAGCTTTGAACGAAGCGCGAATGGCAACTTCCGTTTTTCCGAAACCAACATCTCCGCAAACCAATCTGTCCATAGGAGATTCATTTTCCATATCGCGCTTCACATCGTTGGTGGATTTCAATTGGTCGGGTGTATCTTCATAGATAAAACTTGCTTCGAGTTCGTTCTGCAAATAATTATCTGGAGAAAAAGCAAAACCTTTTTTTGATTTTCGCTCCGCATAAAGTTTTACCAAATCGAAAGCAAGCTCTTTGATTTTTCTTTTTGTTCTGTTCTTTAAACTCGTCCACGTATTCGAGCCGAGTTTATCTAATTTCGGAACTTCACTTTCTTTTCCTCCATACCGCGCAATCTGGTGAAGCGAATGAATGCTTATATATAAGGTATCGTTATCCTTGTACACAAGGCGAATTGCTTCCTGTTCTTTTCCGCCAACCAGAATTTTTTCCAGCCCGCCAAACCGCCCGATTCCGTAATCAATGTGCGTGACAAAATCTCCCGGCTGAAGCAACTTCAGCATTTTCAGCGTGAGCGCTTCGCTTTTTTTATAGCCGGAACTTTTTATTTTATATCGGTGATAACGCCCGAAAATCTGATGGTCGGTGTAGCAGGAAATTTTTTTATCGTGGTCAATGAACCCTTCGTGCAGTCCGCCTAAATTTTCTGTGAAAGGAAGTTCTTTTATTTCGCTCGCCTTCGAAGGAAAAATACTTTCATAAATTTCCCGAAGGCGTTCCATCTGTTTTGCATTATCAAACAGAATGAGATTTGAATAACCGTCTGACTTTTGTTTTTTGAGATTTTCAAAAAGCAAATCAAAGTTTTTATTGAAAGTTGGCTGTGGAGAAAAAGAAAAGTTGGCAGAAGCAGTTGCAGTTGTCAGTGAAGAGCCAGAAAATTCAACTACAGGAACTTTTTCAAATTCTTTTTTTATTTCTTCAGCAGAAAGAAAAACATTTTTTTCTCCTGAAATATTTTTTAATCCTTCTTCAATCGAATGAATTGTATTTTGAATATTGTCAATCCATAAATACAAATCATTTTTTGATTCAAGAATATAATCTATAAGTGAAGTTGACCTCCCCTCTGCTAATTTTTCCTGTATGTTTGGTAGAATAGAAGCGCGTTCTAAATTTTGAAGTGAAAGTTGATTTGAAATGTCAAATGTTCGGATGGATTCAATTTCATCACCTGAAAGTTCAATGCGGAACGGCTCATTGTTTGCAAAAGAAAAAATATCCACAATTCCCCCGCGAACGGAAAATTGTCCGGGCTCAACAACATAATCGCTTCGTTCAAATCCATATTCATTCAGCAAATCAGTTAAGAATGATAAAGAAATTTTTTCTCCTTTAATAATATCAATCGAATTTTTTTCCAAATGTTCTCTTGAAATTACTTTTTCGGCAATTGCCTCTGAATAGGAAACAATAATTAAAGATTCATTGGTGCGAATCGCATTCAAAATTTCTGCACGCAGTTGAATGGAAGAAGTATCTTGTTCTTCAGCGCTGAATTTTTTTTTGAAAGAAGAGGGGAAAAATAAAGTTGGTCGGGATTTCAAATCCCGACCAGCGAATGATTCCAAATCGTTTAGTAAATAAGCCGCTTCTTCTTTATCCTGTAGAATTACAAAATGAACTCCGGATTTATTTTCTGCAACTGCACGAATAATTAATGAAAGCGAAGAGCCGGCAATGTCTTTTGCCGAAACATTTTTTTTCTCTTCTAAAAATTTTGAAATAGACAACACCCTTTCATCTCCGAAATAATTTTTCAGAACGAATGAAAGATTCAATGCAGGTTCCACAATTATTGTCCGCTCAACTTTCTTACTTTATCGCGATACTCTTCCGCCTTATCTTTGTTTCCAAGCAACTCATACGTCACTGCCAAATTTCCGAGTGCCTGCGCATTGTTCGGATAAAGCGCGACAACTTTATTCAGCACCTCAATATTTTTTTTGTAATCTTTCAGCATTCCGTAACAGTTGGAAAGATTTACCATCGCATCAATAAAAGTTGGATTCAGTTCAACAGATTTTTCAAGCGAGCGCGCAGCATTTACATAATCGCCTTTCGAAGCGTAATCTGTCCCGAGTTTATAATAAAAACCGTAATCACGTTTTGATTCGGGAGTTGACCGGATAAGTGAATCTAAATTTGTAGAAGAAGGAAACATCCGCACATCCAGTCCGTATTTTTTTTTGTGCGAATCGCGGTTGCGGACTCCGTCCTGAAAAAAAGGATTCGCATCCACCGCTTTGTTATAATAGTAAGAAGCGTAATCCTGTTTGCCAAGTCCTTCATATAAAATTCCAAGATTGTTATAGGAGATTGCATAGCCGGGAGCTTCCTGAATGGCGCGCGTGTAATAAAAAATGGCCGAGTCGTTATTGATTTTTACAGTTTGATATGCAACTCCCAATTTAAAAAACGCATCACCGAAATGCGGATTTATCTGCAACGCTATTTTTAATTGCTCAACACCTAGCTCAAACAATTCTGATTTTTTCTTTTCGTCCTTTTCTGCAATACCTTTGTTAATTATTTCACTTCCGTAATGTCTTCGCACCTGGCAGGAGTTAGGAGAAGAATTTACATCTGTAGAAAATAATGTCATGTTATCCTTCCACACAGGATTTCGCGTAATAGTTTTGAAAGAATACAAAATAAAAATTATGCCAGCGGGAAGAATGAGTTTGAATTCTTTTGCGAGCGAATCAATTTTTAATTCCTGCGAATGAATATTTACTTTGGAAAATTTTACCAGCAGAAATGTGATTGCAATGCTGAAGCCAAGTGATGGTGCATATAAAAATCTTTCCGCCAGAATTCCACCGCGAAGAAAAACAAATGCAAGTGCGGGAGCAAGCGTTACGCAGAAAATTAAAACTCCGAAAGCAAGCGTTGATTTTTTCAGAAGTCCTTTAAAACTGAAATATGCCAATGCAGCCGCTACGAGAAATCCAAATAAAACAAGCGGAGAACCAAATCCTCCTGCGGGAATTTGGTTATAAGAATAATCATACGTAAGCGGATGAGGAAAAATAATTAAGCGAATGCAATGCAGGAAAATTAAAAACGTGCTCGGAAGTTTTGTTCCCGCTTCTGTGTAAGGATAATTCACAATGTCTTTTGGAATTTGTCCGGTAACTGTTCCGAGCACTCCGTATTTATGCATTTGAAAAATTAAAATCATCAGTGCGAAAGGAATCGTTTTCAGCAGCGCTTGTTTTATGGAAATGTTATAGGAGAAAAATAACATCAGCGGAACAATGAGTAAGCCGGTCATGGCAGATTCTTTGGAGAGAAGAGCGAGATAAAAGAAAATGCAGGAGATGAAAACAAATCTGAAATTTGTTTTCTGTTCTCTGTGCGCCAGCAACAGAAGAAAAGCTGCGATAATTAAATTCAGAAATGCCAGAATCTCATCTCGGCTTTTGATATTTGCGACTACTTCCGTGTGAATGGGATGGGCTATAAATAATAAAGCGATGATAAAAGAAAATACAGGATGAAAATTTCTAAAGAGATTCATCAGAAGCATGCAAAGAAAAAACCCGGTGAGCGAATAAAGGATTACATTTCCCAAATGACTTATGTGAGGATTTTTCGGGAAGAATTGATTTTCTATAGCGAAAGTTATCATGGAGAGCGGACGGTAGTAACCAAGATTTACATTATCGAAATGCCACATGCCCACGCTGAGAATTTTCGGAATGCCGCTGATGCCTTCCATCACATATTCATTGCCGGTGATGGCGCCAACATCATCGAGCACGTAATCATGCTTCACCGTGTTCACATATAAACAAAACCCAATCACAGCGCAAATCACCGCAAGCCAACTATTCGGCTTGAATGTATGGCGCAAAGCAGGTTGGAGTTTTGCTTTCTCTTTTGATGAATTATTTTTTATTTGTTTCTTTTTCGACATAAAAACAAACGAAACACGAATGCGTACGAATTTACGAATTACCTTATATGTTTATCTTTGCATTACAAAATGAAAAAGTTATTTATTTTTTTACTTTTCACTTTTCACTTTTCACTTTTCACTTATTCCCAGCCGAAACTTGTGGTGGGAATTGTTGTTGACCAGATGCGCTACGATTATCTTGAAAAGTATTGGAACAAATTTGGAAATGACGGCTTTAAAAAATTAGTGAATGAAGGATTCAACTGCAAGAATACGAATTACAATTATGTTCCCACCTTCACCGGTCCCGGTCATGCTTCCATTTTTACAGGCGCAACTCCAAGCGTTCACGGAATTGTTTCCAATCAATGGTTCAACCGCGAAACAAGAAAACCTGTTTACTGCGTTTATGACATGTATGTGAGCGGAGCAGGAGCATCTTCTGAATCTGCAAAAATGTCTCCGCAGAATTTACTTGCTCCTACAGTTGGCGAAGAATTAAAAAAAGAAAACAGCACATCAAAAGTTATTGGCATTGCGTTAAAAGACCGCGCAGCCATTCTTCCTGCCGGGCATAATCCCACTGCGGCTTACTGGTACGAAGACGGAAATTTTATTTCGAGCACGTATTATATGAAAGAACTTCCCAAATGGGTTTCTGATTTCAATAAGAAGGAATTGGCGCGCAACTATTTATCGCAGTCATGGTCAACCATTCTCCCTATAGAGAAATATACCGAGAGCGATGCAGATGATTGCGATTGCGAACAACCGTTCAAAGGAAAAGAAAAAACAATTTTTCCCTATGATTTGCAGGTGTTGATGAAAGATAACGGAGGTATGGCGCTTATCCGTTCAACTCCTTTTGGAAATTCACTTACAAAAGATTTTGCAATTGAAACTATTTACGATGAAAATCTCGGCAAGGGAAAAGAAACTGATTTTCTTTCCGTGAGTTTTTCTTCCACTGATTACATCGGGCACCAGTTTGGACCGCAAAGCGTGGAGTTGGAAGATTGCTACATCCGCTTGGATAAAGATTTGGCGGAACTTTTAAAATTCATTGATGAATCGGTGGGAAAAAATAATGTACTTGTTTTTCTTACTGCCGACCATGGCGCAGGAGAATCGGTTCCATGCCTGAAGAAAAAAAATATTCCATCGGGAGTGATTGATGAAAAAACGGTTGCCGATTCGGTAAAAAAATTTCTTTTCAGAGTTTATAACGATTCGCTTTTAACAGGAGTTTCTGATTTTGATATTTATCTTGACCGGGAAAAAATCAATAAAAAAAATCTCAGTGTTTCAAATGTTGCATACAAAACAGCACAGTATTTATCAAAGATGGATGGCATTGCCGATGCGCTTACCGCTAGCACGCTTGAGCAGGAAAATAATTTTTTCACCGATGGCTCGCGAAAAGATTCCATTCGTGTGAAAGTGCGCGCAGGATTTTATTCCGACCGCTGCGGAGATGTTATTTTTGTTCTCAAGCCCAACTGGCTCGAAGGGTATCATAAAGGAACTTCACACGGCACGCCATATATATATGATACGCACGTGCCGCTGCTCTGGTGGGGATATGATGTGAAACCGGGAAATTCTTCCGAGCCAATTATCATAACTCAGATTGCTCCAACCGTTTCAAAGTTCCTGAAAATTTCTTCACCGGCAGGATGCCAGGCAAAACCAATTCAATCATTGACAAAATGAAAATAGCTGTCCATTCATTTTCTCGCTTTCTCACTCTCTCACTTTTAGTAATGGCGGTTATTGCCTGTAACTCCCCGCATCAAAAAGAAATGAAACAGGTTTTACAGAGCGCAGATTCCATACAATCTTCTTCCGAAAGAAAAATTAATACGGGGCAAACTGAAAATTTTATTTCTGTTCTGAAGACAATAAACATTTCCAACATTAATCAGTTTATTTCACCAAAGGAAGGGGTGTGGCTCATCCAGTCATCGGGCGCAATGCCGAACATGAGCAACACTTCGCAGGTAGATAAAAATTTTCCGGTGGATTTTTCAAATTGCAAAGAGGAAGAACTTCCGAAAATAAATTGTGATGCCAAAACTTTCTGGACAAAAGAAGGGTGTTATGTGCAAAAAATAAATTCTTTTAAAGATGAAAAAGTATGGACATATGCGAGTTTGAGCAAAGAGGATGAAGCGAAGGTGGAAGAGCAAGCCAAAACAATTCAATACACGGTTATCAATACTTCGAATAACGCTCGCTATTATTTTTCATTCGTGGACGGAAAATGGTATTTGTCATTTGTTGATTTGAGAAAACCCTGTGAGGCGTGACAAAAAATCACAGCCATTTTTTTCTTTTGAAATAAATTACCAGTGAGAGCATCATCGCGAGCATGATTCCCCACGTAATCCAGTAGCCATAAGGTGAATCGAGTTCGGGCATATACTTAAAGTTCATTCCGTACACGCCTGCTATGAAAGTTACAGGAATAAAAATAGTGGAGATGATGGTAAGCACTTTCATAATTTCATTCATGCGGTTGCTTACGCTCGAGAGATAAATATCCATCATGCCTGAAAGCAAATCGCGGAAAGTTTCCACGCTGTCAATCACGCGTATGGTGTGGTCGTAAAGGTCGCGCATAAAAAGATGCGTTGGTTTTTTGATGAGTTTGTTTTCGCAGCGGTCGAAATTGTTGATGAGTTCGCGCATGGGCCATACGGCTTTGCGCAGAAAAATCATTTCGCGCTTCATGTCGTGAAGCGTCATCATGGTTTTTTTTGAAGGGTTGTTGATGAGTTCTTCTTCAAGAATTTCAATATGGTCGCCAAATTTTTCGAGAACAAGAAAATAAAAATCCACTACCGCATCAATCAAACAGTATGCAAGATAATCGGCTCCCATTTTACGAACACGTCCTTTTCCCTGGCGAATGCGCATTCGGATAATATCAAACGCATCGCCCGCTTCGGCTTCCTGGAAAGAAAGAACGGTGTTGTTGTCGAGAAGAATAATCGTCAATTGCTCCGATATAATTTTTTCAGCATACACAATCATTTTCATTACGCTGACGAGATATGTTTCGTAATCCTCAAACTTCGGGCGTTGTTCGTTGTTGGCAATATCTTCTAGCGTGAGCGAATGAATGTTGAACTTGTCACCTATTTTTTTGATGGCTTCAATGTCGTGAATCCCATCCACATTTATCCATGAAATTTTTTCAGTAGCAGTTTCTGCGATACATTCATCTACATCGTAAAATTCTTTTTCAAAAAATTCTTTTTCATTAAACTGCATAAGCGTGAGTTTGACTTTGGCGGTCTGCTCATCGCCAGAATAAATCACGGTGCCGGGAGGAAGTCCGGTTTTTTCGGAATACGGAGGAGACATAAACAAATGTAAAATGTAAGATGGCAGATGGCAGATGGAAGAGAAATGAGTTGCGAACTGATAATTGTTAATTGCGAAAACTATTCTTTGCCTGCCACTACAATTACTATTTCTCCTTTCACAGCCTTAGAAGAGAAATATTTTTTTAATTCAGCAAGCGTTCCACGTTTTGTTTCTTCAAACATTTTTGTGAGTTCGCGGGAAACGCTGGCGCTACGTTCGCTTCCAAAAACATTTGCAAATTCTTCCAGTGCTTTCATTAAACGAAAAGGAGATTCATAAAAAATCATCGTGCGTTCTTCGTCTTTCAAAGATTCTAGTTTTGTCTTGCGTCCTTTTTTCTGCGGAAGAAATCCGTTGAACACAAATGATTCGCTGGGCAATCCGCTATTCACTAGTGCAGGAACAAAAGCAGTTGCTCCAGGCAAACATTCTACTTCGATATTATTTTTGATGCATTCGCGCACGAGCAAAAAACCCGGGTCAGAGATAGAAGGTGTGCCTGCATCACTCACCAGCGCAGCGGTTTCACCTGCTTTTATTCTTTCAACAACTTGCTCCACCATTTTATGTTCGTTATGCAAATGATGCGACTGCAATTTATTTTCAATGGAAAAATGTTTCAGAAGATGTCCGGTAGTACGAGTGTCTTCAGCAAGAACAACTTTCACTTCTTTCAAAATCCTCAACGCACGAAGAGTGATATCTTCTAAGTTGCCGATAGGAGTTGGAACTATATAGAGTTTTCCCATTTATCTACTAATTTACTAATCTGTACGAATGTACTAATCAAAAACTACCTATGAATTAGTAGATTAGTAGTGATTAGTACATTCGTAGATTACTGCTGAAGATATGACGTGAAATCCAAAAGCAATTTATATACTTCTTCAAACTTGGTCAGCGGCAAAGTTTCGGGTCTGTCATAAATGTCGTGATATGCTTTGATTCCTCCAAGTGTATAGATGAAAAAAGTTTTCACTCCTGCTTCTTCGAAAAAGTAATGGTCGCTGTTCGCGGCTTTTCCGCGCGGAGAAACAACAGGCAAAAGATTTTTCGCTGTATTAATTTTTACTAGCTCATCAAATTCTTTTTTATGCTCAGTGGCGTTCACGACTTTGATTCCTTCATCGCCTGTTCCCATAATATCCATGTTCACCAGGAATTTTATCTGCTTTAATGGAAACAGCGGATGCTCCACATAATATTTTGAGCCGAGCAATCCGACTTCCTCTCCGCCAAAGGACATGAATGCAACAGAATACTTTGGTGGATGCTGAGAATAATATTTTGCAAGGTTCAACAGCATAGCGCAACCGCTGGCGTTGTCATTTGCGCCAGGGAAGTAAACATCTTTTCCCTTTTGTCCGAGATGGTCGTAATGAGCAGAAAATACAATGAATGAATCAGGATATTGTGAACCTTTTATATAGCTGAGAATATTTTGAGTTTGGTAATCAGAAAAATATTTTATTTCAACTTCGATTGAATCTTTTTTCGCCACACTCACAGAAAAATTAAACTTCTGTTCAAACTCTTTTCCAATCGGTTTGATTCCAAATTTTTCAAATTCTTTTTTAATGTAATCTGCTGCAATGCTGTCACCTTTGTTCACATAACCGCGCCCATACATGCTCGGAGAAGCGAGGGTGTCGACTACTTGATGAGCGTACTTAAGAACTTCAGATTGAGAGAAAGAAAAAGCGGAAGTGAAAAGACAGAAGGTAAATGGCAGAATACGATTTCTCATTTCGTATTTTTCGTATGGTTTCGTTTTTCGAGGATTTAAAAGAATCTACGCTGAACAAGTTCTTCAAAGTTGGAAGCAATAGGGTTTTCAGAGTTCCATTTATACATCTCTTTAAGATTTGCGAGGTAGTTCACCGCATCACCAAGAGTGGAGAAATTATTTATCTGGTCGAGGGCAACGGTGTATTCTTTCATGTTGCCGTCAAAAAGTTCGTTGATGAACTGGAATTTTTCATTGATGCCAATGACAGATTTTAAATCGGAAATTTTCTTGTGCGAAATTTTTTCGGTAACGCTTTCTTCAGATTTCTTGGCGACAATTTTTTTCTCAGGTTTTTCATTCGCAGTTTCCACAACAGGTTCAGAAGTCTCTGCTACTGAAAACAAATCAAGGGGTTCTGTAGTTTTCTTTTCAATCTCAACCTTAACTTCAACCCTTTCAGTTTTTATTGTTCCGTTCGTTTTTACTTCTTCCGGCAAATGCTTAAGCAGAATCACCATTTCGTAGAGATGAGCGACATCCGTCAGCAAAGAATCTGCGTCTGAAGCGTTGTTTCGAATGCGTTCAGAAATGTCCTGGATTTCTTTTATAAGATGCTCTCTTTCCATTTAAAGTGTGAACGCTTTTTGTTTAGATTTGTTGTGATAAAAATACGATAAAGTTTAATCTAACAAATCTCCCTTTATCCTCCTTTGCAAGGGGGAAATAACAGCCATGTTTCCGGAAAATAATATGAACCCGCGCAAAGGATGGATCGAAGTTATCAGCGGAAGTATGTTTTCCGGCAAGACGGAAGAACTGATCCGCAGAATCAGGCGCGCGCAGATTGCGAAACAGAAAGTAGAAATTTATAAACCCGTGATTGATGACCGCTACGCAAAAGAAAAAGTGGTCTCGCACGATGCCAATGAAATTCATTCCGTTCCAGTTGCGAACTCTTCCGAAATTTTGAAACGAATGAAAGACGCAGATGTAGTTGCGATTGATGAAGTCCAGTTTTTTGATTTGGAAGTGGTGGATGTTTGCGTCACGCTGGCGAATAAAGGAATCAGAGTTATAACAGCCGGACTTGACAAAGATTATCTCGGAAAACCGTTTGGTCCGATGCCAGCGTTGATGGCAAGTGCTGAATATGTCACGAAAGTTCACGCGGTGTGTATGCGATGCGGTGTTCTTGCAAATTTTTCTCACAGGATTTCAGAAGATGATTCGTTGATTGTGCTTGGAGAGAAAAATAATTACGAGCCATTGTGCAGGGAATGTTTTAATAAAGCAACGGAAAAATAAATATTGCATGTCGCTCCATAGGAGCGAACTGATTATAGAATAGAATTCAAAATAAAAATGAAGTCCCGTAGGGACAACCTGTAAAAATGTCGAATACATACACACAAATTTATATTCACATTGTTTTTACAGTTCAGGGAAGGCAAAACCTGATTTCAGAATCTCATAGAGAAGAATTACAGAAATATATTACTGGAATTGTTCAGAATCGCGGGCAAAAATTAATTGCTGTTTATTGCATGCCCGATCACGTTCATATTTTTGTTGGGTTTAAACCTGTAATGAGCATTTCAGATTTGGTTCGAGAAATAAAAGCGGTGTCTTCAAAGTTTATCAATGATAAAAGGTGGATTAAAGGAAAATTCAACTGGCAGGAAGGTTACGGTGCTTTTTCTCATTCACATTCACAAATTGATTCTGTTGTGAAGTATATTCGCAGTCAGAAAGAACATCACGGCAAGCAATCATTTAAAGAAGAATATTTGGAGATGTTGAAGAATAACGATGTGAAATACGATGATAAATATTTATTCGAATGGGTAGAATAATAACAGGTCGTCCCGGTGGGACTTCTATTGGTATGGCTCTCTTTTTTACAAACAGACCGTCCCTGCGGGACTAACAAAAAGAATACAATTGTATTACTTCGCAAAAGACATAGCAAGAATTTTAGGCGGAACGCTCAGTGGAAACGGAAATCCTGATGCTCAGATTCGTCATTTGCTCATTGACAGCCGGAGCATTTCCTCTCCTGAAACTTCTCTTTTCTTTGCTTTGAAGAGTGAGCGCAATGACGGACATAAATTTATTAACGATGCTTACAAAAAGCGCGTTCGGAATTTTGTGGTATCGGAACTTCCGCACGATATTGCATTATTGGTGGAAGCAAATTTCATTCTCGTAAAAGATACTTTGTCTGCGCTTCAGCACTTGTCAGCGAATCACAGAAAGAAATTTAATATTCCCGTTATCGGAATTACCGGAAGTAACGGAAAAACCATTGTGAAGGAATGGCTCTATCATCTTTTGCAGGAAGACAAAAGCGTGGTGCGAAGCCCGAAGAGTTATAATTCACAAGTGGGAGTTCCGCTTTCGGTGTGGCTGACGAGCGAAGAGCACAACATTGCCATTTTTGAAGCAGGAATTTCCAAGCCCGATGAAATGGAAAACCTGGAGCCGATTATTTCTCCAACAGTTGGTTTGATTACAAATATCGGGCAAGCACACGATGAAAATTTTCTGAACCCAAAACAAAAGATTCGCGAGAAGCTGAAACTTTTCGTTCATGCGAATACGTTGATATACAACCGCGATAATCTGAAACTGAACGAAGAAATTATTGCGAATCCGGTTATCAAGAAAATAAATCTCTTCACTTGGTCGCGCAAATCAAAAGCAAATCTTCAGGTGGGGAAAGTTACCAAGGAAGGAAACGAAACCGAACTGCAGGGCGTTTACAACAATGATTTCATCCGGATCAGAATTCCATTCACGGATGACGCAAGCGTTGAGAACGCCATTCACTGTTGGGCGATGATGCTGTTTCTCGGCTATCCGAATAAAATCATTGCCGAACGAATGACGCGTTTGAGTCCTGTGGCAATGCGTTTGGAATTGAAAGAAGGAATTAACAATTGCTCCGTCATCAACGATAGTTACAATTCAGATTTGGGTTCGCTTGCTATTGCGTTGGATTTTTTGAATCAGCAAAAGCAACATCCGAAGCGAACATTGATACTTTCAGATATTTTCCAGAGTGGAAAAAATGAAGATGAACTTTATAAAGAAGTGGCGCAACTTGTAAAAGAAAAAGGAGTCAACAAGATTTTCGGAATTGGTGAAGCAATTTCCCGACAGCAAAAACAATTTGAAACGGAAAAAACTTTTTTCAAGACCACAGATGCATTTCTTTCGCAGTACAATGGAAATATTTTTTCCAACGAAACAATTCTACTGAAAGGCGCGCGTGCATTCGGTTTCGAAAAAATATCGCAAGTGCTTCAGCAGAAAGCGCACGAAACAGTTCTTGAAATAAATCTGAACGCCCTCGTTCATAACCTGAATTATTACCGCTCCAAACTTGCTGGCGGAACTCAGATGATGGCAATGGTGAAGGCGTTCTCCTATGGAAGCGGGGGTTTTGAGATCGCGAATATTCTTCAGCACCATCATGTGGATTATCTCGCGGTGGCGTATGCCGATGAAGGAATTGAACTTCGCAAAGCGGGAATCACCGTGCCGATTATGGTAATGAATCCCGAAGAAGCGAGTTATGACGCAATGATTAAAAATGATCTGGAACCCGAAATTTTTTCTTTCCGCGTGCTGAAACTTTTTGAAGATGCCGTGAAAAGAAGAAGCCCCACCCCAACCCTCCCCGTTAGGGAGGGAGCAAGTATTAAAGTCCTCCCCAATGGGGAGGATTTAGGAGGGGCAGTTCGTTTTCCCATCCACCTAAAACTCGACACCGGCATGCACCGTCTCGGCTTTGAAGAAAAAGAAGTGAACGAACTCGCAGTGAGAATCGGCAACAGCAAATATCTGGAAGTGCGCTCTGTGTTTTCTCATCTGGCAGGAAGCGATGAATCCGCGCACGATGAATTCACACGCCAGCAAATAAAAAAATTCGGAGAGATGAGTGAAGTCATTCGTTCGCGGTTTGACTATTCCATTCTTCGTCACATATTAAATTCGGCAGGCATAGTACGGTTTCCTGGCGCGCAGTTTGAAATGGTTCGGCTCGGAATCGGTTTATACGGAATTGGCGCGAACGAAACCGAACAGGCGCAGCTGAAAAATGTTTCCACGCTCAAGACAACTATTTCGCAGATAAAAAATATTCCCGCAGGAGAATCGGTGGGTTACAGCCGTAAATTCATAGCGAAAAAAGAAATGCGCATCGCCACCGTTCCCATCGGCTACGCAGACGGACTCAGCAGGCGCCTCAGCAACGGAAAAGGGAAAATGATCATCGCAGGCAAGCCCGCGCCCATTGCCGGAAATGTTTGCATGGACATGTGCATGCTCGATATTTCCGCCATTCAATGCGCGGAAGGCGATGAAGTAATTGTTTTCGGTGAGCAAAATCCCATCTCGCTCATCGCAAAAGATATGGACACCATCCCCTACGAAGTGTTCACCGGAATTTCACGAAGAGTGAAGCGAGTTTATTTTCACGAGTAACACACTGAGCCTGTCGAAGTGTAAAATTTCCCCCTGCCTACTGCAGGCAGGCTTGATGAAGGCTGTTGTGTCCCCCTCTTGGAGGGGGTGAAGGGGGAGGACTCTCTTGTGAATTTTTTCTTGGGCGTTCCCGCGAAGCGCGGTCGGGCTTTCGCCACTCACTTTTTTTGCGAAGTGCAAAAAAGAGTTCAAACAAATGGCTCAATCCCTAACGCAAACAGCCAACATGCCACTCCTACGGAGTTAGAATGATGATGGACTTTTTTCTATAATCAGACCACCCCTTCGGGGTTAACTTGAATTGAAAAATATTTTTGTATTGAACCCCAAAGAGGTGAGCTATTTATAAAAACACAGATAAATAGAAATTAAAACTCCGTAGGAGTGATATGTAATTGCTTCAATCCCTCGTGCGAAATGCAATATTTAAAAATAAAATGATAAGTTTGCAATCAATGAATGTGGAATTTCAAAATACAAAAGAAGATTATAAAAAGTTTTTTAAAATTCAATTTGTTGGTGAAATACGAAAAAGAATTCTCTTTGTTATTTTAATTTCATTTGGTTTAGCGTTAGCATGTATAACCCAATCATTTAGTTTATCTAAATTTTTATTTGCATTTATTTGGGGTATTTCTGTATTGTCATTTACTTTTTATCTAATTCCATTTATTACTGCAATTGTACTAATTAATAAAAAAATATCAGCAGATAAAAAATTTACAGAAAAGAAAAAAATAGTAAGTAATGATGATGGAATAGATATTCAATATCAAGATGAAACTAAAAAAATTATTTGGCAAAGCATTTATACATGTTATTCAAATATGGATTATATCAATATAATCTTTGTAGATAATTCCTCTCTTCTCATTCCCAAAAGATTTTTTCAATCCCAAACGGATGCATTAAATTTTCAGGGAATAGTTGAAAGTGGAATCGTTAAAATAAAGGGATTAGGTAGTATAACCAGAAAACAACCGTTAGTGGTTCCAGGAAAAATCGATTATACGTGGATTATAATTGGAAGTATAATATTGCTGGTTTTAGTAGGAGTTTATTTTCTTTATAAAGCAGGCGAAGGTATTGGGAAAGACTTGAAGAAAACAAATTTTATGGGAACAATTTGTCAAGAATATTTAAATTCAGATGTGAAAGCTATTGAACTATATAAATTAAAACATGGAGTATATCCTGATAGTTTACAACAGATAGATACAAATTTTTTTGCTGGAGGTGCTATAATTTATGAACCTTTCCCCTTTATACAAAATCCAAAAGTCAAGCAACGAGCATTTAATTATAAAAAAGCAGGAGAAAAGTATTATTTGTTTTCTTCAGGTCCAGATAGAAAACCAAATACCTCAGATGATATTTACCCTTCTTATACTGACACGAAATTTGGTTTGATTAGAAAGAATGAATGAGTTTGACCTTTAAGTTATTGACTTTATAAATTGATAAAAATTAAAATCCTTCTTCTTCATTTCTTTTTCAATTTCCTTCTGCAATTTTTTCTTGTCAATGTCCTTCATTCGCTTGTTCTGTATCAGTTTAAATGCTTTTTCTGTAAGCAAGAATAATTTTTTGTTGTTACTGTGGGTTGCGTGTTCGTCAATCTTCTTAATTATTTCTTCAATGCCTTTTTCTTCGGTGGCAGTTGCTTTCAAAACCGGTGGAGTCCAATTACTTTTTTCTCTGCTGTGAACTAACTGTTCTATATTTTTTGCAAACCCTTCTGCATTCGGCTGGTCGCTTTTGTTGATCACAAAAATATCTCCTATCTCCATAATGCCGGATTTCAGCGTTTGCACTTCATCTCCATAGCCGGGCACAAGAACGAGAACAGTGGTATCGGCAAGTCCTGCAATTTCCACTTCGCTTTGTCCAACGCCAACGGTTTCAATAAATACATAATCAAAACCAAACGCGCGCATCACATCCGCCACCTCAATTGTTTTGGCTGAAAGCCCACCCAGCGAACCGCGCGTAGCCAGCGAGCGGACGAAAACTTTTTCGTTGGTGAAATGTTCAGCCATTCTTAACCTGTCGCCAAGCAACGAGCCGTAATTGAAGGGAGAAGTCGGGTCAATGGCAATCACACCGATTCGTTTTCCCTTGTCCGTAAGTTTTTTCAGAATGGCGTTTATGAGCGTACTTTTTCCTGCTCCCGGAGGCCCTGTAATTCCAACAACAGGAACATTTTTTATTTTGAGCGAGGATAATATTTCTTCGTAGCCGTCTGCTTCATTTTCAACTACGGAAATAACTCTTGCCAGCGCTTTTAGTTCGCCTGATTCAAATTTTTTCAGTATGTCTTTCGTTGAACTCATCTAAACAAAGGTAAAAAATTAATAATCTTAACTTTGCGACCATGATTCAACTCTCGGTTGTCATAATTACTTTCAACGAAGAAAAAAATATCGGAAGATGTCTGGATTCCGTTAAGGAAATTGCGGATGATATTGTAGTTATTGATTCTTTTTCTACAGACAAAACAGAAGAGATATGTAAATCAAAAGGCGCGCGATTCGTTTCCCATAAATTTGACGGACACATTGAACAAAAGAATTTCGCTGTCACGCAGGCAAAATTTCCACATATACTTTCTTTGGATGCCGATGAAGCGCTTTCAGATGAACTGAAAAAAAATATTCTCGCTGTAAAAAATAATTGGACGAATGATGGTTATTATATGAATCGCCTCACTAATTATTGCGGACAATGGATTCATCACTGCGGCTGGTATCCTGACAGAAAACTTCGATTGTGGGATTCGCGAAAAGGAAAATGGGGCGGAATGAACCCGCATGATAAATTTGAAATGAATGAAAAAAATAAAGTTGGATTTTTGCAAGGAGATATTTTGCATTATAGTTATTATTCCATAGATGAACATTACAAGCAGGCAGAAAAGTTCGCGGAAATATCAGCAAGAGAAATGAAAAAACAAGGAAGAAAAATTTCTGTTTCCATGATTTATTTGAAAACAGGATTTAAATTCCTTAGAAATTATTTTTTTAAACTTGGATTCCTGGATGGAAAATATGGTTTTGTGATTTGTAAAATCACAGCATGGGAAACCTATTTGAAATATCGTAACTTGTATGACTCACACTAAGAGCCATTTTCTTTTCTGCAAAATAAAAACAGCGAATTAAAGAAGGCAAAAAATGTAACTCCTGTTTGTGACTCAAGAGTATCTTCGGTAAGCATTGAAAGAAAGGCAATGGTGAAAAAAATAATATAAAAATAATCTTTCCATTTTTTTTCAGCAATAAGCGGATAAAAAAGCGCGATTAAAAACCAAACCATTCCAACAATTCCAAATGCAGTTCCTATAGCGAGAAACTGATTGTGTGAACGCAATCGCCATTCTTGTTTAAGCGGAGAATTTATTTTTTCGTATTCCAGCACGAAAGCAGTATCTACATCACCGGTTCCCACTCCGAAGAAAAAATTTTCTTTTATAATTCCCATAGCGGCTTTCCAGAATTCAAAACGCTGCACTACCGAATGCCCGCTGGGATTTCCACCGCCTGAATATAAATTAAATTCCCAAAAAATTTTTTGCAGCCGCGCAGTAGGATTAAAAATGCCAATGAAATTCTTATTTGGAATTCCTTTTTCAATGGCTTTTATTTCTTCAGATGAAAGCGTCTGCATCCCTTCTGCATCTTTGTTCAATCCTTTCGAAGTCAGGAACCGAATCAATGTGTATTTAATTTCGTTGCCGCTTAAGTCCTTTCCTCCGTAATCAATTTTACTTTTTTTATTCCACTCATCGGCAAGTTCTTTTTCACATATGCATTGCCAAACATAATTTCCATTTTCAATTTCTGTGCTGGAAGAATTGGTTGTATATGGAACTCCATTTTTAGAAGCAGCTGGGCATTTTTTATTTGAGGACAAATTAAAATTATCAGATACGAAAAGAAAAAGTTTTATAACGCCAATCAAAATAGCTGCAAATAAAATGCAGAGTGACCATTTTACAATTGTATTTTTTGTTTTCAGAATAAATCGGAAAAGTAAAACCGAAGAAGGAATTGCAATGCAGATTAACCCGGTTTCTGATTCGAGCATTATTGAAAATAAAATAAGCCATGCGATTAACAGGGCAATAAAAATTTTTATTGTGATTTGTTTTTTAACTATGAAAAAATATCCGAGAATAAAAACCGCCATGCAGATAAGAAGTCCAAAACGAATATGCGACATGAAAATGGAAGCATCCTGCGGCTGAAGAATTTGTCTGCCCGAATATCCAAGCAAAACATAAAAGCAAATAAACGATACTACTACTACTGTCAAAACAAAAAGAGACAATAATTTTTCAAAAATATTTTTTGAAAGCGGATGAGAAGTTGAAAAAACAAGCGGCAGCAGCATCAGCGGAATTTTTTTCTTAACATCTTCCAACCCGTAATTAAAATCAGAAGTATACGCAAGCCCGATTAAATGAAGAATGAAAACAGAACTTATAATTAAAGCAGTTTTATTTTTCAGAAACGATTTTATTTTCTCTGCAATATTTTTGTCAGCCAGCCAGGAAATAAAAAGAATAAGTTCTGAAACGCTGGTCAGAAATTTTGAGAACGGCAGGGAGGCAGCAAGAAGAAAAATTCCGAATAAATAAGAGTAGTAAAAAAAACTTTTTGTAGAGTTTAACATAGGCGGTTTTTCATGGATGCAAACTGAACGCAAGCGCTTCCGCAATATTGCATGCAAAAATAAAAATCCCTTTCAGGAAAAATGAAAGGGATTTTTAAATTGCTTTCAGAAAAGTTATCCTCCTTTTTTCTTGTTGTGAGGAGGCACAACTTTCAAAGAATCTTTTTTAATATTATCATCGGGAGCAAGCAAATCTTCGCCTTCATCATCAGTAGTATTTGCTTTTGCCTGCGCATCGCCCGGCTTGCCGATTACTTTATATTGTCCTTTTCCATTAAGGATTGATTTGTATAATTCCTGATCGTTGAGTACGCGAATGGCTTCTTTCAATTCTTTGTCATCGCGAAGTGAAGATTCCAGCCGCCCATGCTGGTAATAATAGCGCGATGCAATTTCTTCTTCCAGAAAATCTTTTATTTCCGGCTTGTATTTTGCAAGGTCTTCTTTTTTATTTGACTTTATTTTTTCTTTCAGGTTATCATAGTCCGTTTTTATATTTTCAAAATATTTTTCCGATTCGGCATTCTTTTTCAACTCATCAAGAGATTTTTCACTTTTCGTAGTATACTCATAGGTTTTATCCGATAAGTAATTTACAAAATCACTGTATTCTTTTTCTGTGAGAGAAAAATCTTTCGAAGAAGAAAGCGTGTTATGCGCTAAACGGTATTTTGTTGCATAATCGAAAACATAATTTTTGCTGAGAATGGTTCCGGTGATGAGCGCGTATTGCCGCGGCTCTGTTTTTACATCCGGGAAAATTCCGCTTCCGTCATATACGCTTCTTCCGTTTTTGGTTTTGAATTCACGAATGAGCGAATCGGGAATGTGTTCCGCCTTGCCCGCTTTGTTTTTGTGGAAGTAATCCAACTCCTGGATGCATCTTCCGCTGGGTGTATAATATTTTGCAGTGGTAACTTTCATTTGCGTGCCGTAAGAAAGCTGAACGGTTTGCTGAACAAGCCCTTTTCCGAATGAACGCTGGCCAACCACCACGGCTCTGTCCAAATCCTGAAGAGAGCCGGTTACAATTTCAGAAGCCGAAGCAGAATTTTTATTTACCAGAACTGCAATGGGCATGGTAGTATCTACCGGAGCAAATTGCGTTTTGTGTGTGCGGTTCATCTCTTTCACTTTTCCTTTTTGTTCCACAATCGGCTGGTCTTTGCCCACGAATGTATTTACAATGTCAACCGATTCTTTCAGAAGCCCGCCACCGTTATCGCGCAAATCAAACACAAGTGACTTGATGTGATTTTTTTCTTTGAGTTGCGTGAAAGCATCCTTCACTTCTTTTGCGGCATTTTCGGTGAAGCCGGTAAGTTTTATATAGCCAACAGTTCCATCGCCAATCACTCCATAATAAGGAACATTTTTGATTTTGATTTCTTCGCGCGTGAGCGAAACTTCAAAAGGTTTTTTCTCGCTTTCGCGTTCCACCAAAACTTTTACGGCAGTTCCTGCTTGCCCTTTGAGAAGTTTACTTACATCGGCAGTTGTTTTTCCTTTGATAGATTTCCCGTCAATCTCTGTAATTACATCGCCCGCCATCAATCCTGCCTTTTGTGCGGGAAATCCTTCGTAAGGTTCGCCAATCATGACGTAATCGCCTTTCTGACGAATGAGAGAACCAATTCCTCCATACTGTCCGGTGACCATCATTTTATAATCTTCAATGTCTGTCTCGGCATAAAATTCTGTATACGGGTCGAGCGTGTTCAGCATTTCGTCAATGCCTTTCTTGATTAAATCGCCCGGCTTGATTTCATCTACATAATAGGTGTTGAGTTCGCGCAGAAGCGTTGCGAAGATGTCGAGGTTTTTGGAAAGTTCGAAATAACTGTCAACAAAGCCGAACGAGAAAAATGCAGTGAAGGAAATGGATAATACAATTGCTCCGTTTCTTATTTTTTTCAGAAGTGATTTTGAGATTTTCATTTTGAATTTTTTTCTTTTAATAGTAATTAAATTTTTTCAGGCACCGGGTCATAACCATGCCCTCCCCACGGATGGCAGGAGCAAACTCTTTTCATCGTTAGCCAACTTCCTTTCATTGCTCCGTGTTTTTGAATGGCTTCTATTCCATAGTGTGAACACGTGGGCTGATAGCGGCAAGAATTTCCTATGAAAGGAGATAAAGTCATTTTATAAACTTTAATAAACGTAACTAAAATTATGCCTGCTATTTTATTCATGCCTGTTAAATAATGTTAACGCATAACGAATATACGGGAAATTTATTGCAATTTCTCTATGAGTTTCTGTAAAGATACTATCATTTTTTGTTCTATCTCTTTATAAGCGAGTTCCTCTTTTGCTGAATAAATTATCATCAGTGCAATAGAGAGATTCTTTTTCTCAAGAAATTCATAAAGTGAATGCTTGTTTTTTCTGTACGCTTCGCGGATTCGCCTTTTAATGCGGTTGCGCTGAACGGATTTTGAAAAAGATTTTTTGGGAACAGAAATAACAACTTCAACAGGTGAAATTGTTGTTTGCGGTTTGCTTATCCATAACAGGCGGAAAGAATCAGCAGAAATATTTTTTCCGGAAGAAAAAATTTCTTCAAGCGTTTGTTTATTTACCAGCCGCTCGTTCTTTTTGAAAGTATAACGCTTCATTTGATTATCCGAGCGTCTGCTTCAAATCTTCAATTAAATCATCCGCATCTTCAATTCCAACACTCACGCGCAGGAACGAATCTGCAATGCCGGTTTTTTCTCTTTCTTCTTTCGGAATGGAAGCGTGTGTCATTGTTGCAGGATGTGAAATGAGTGATTCAACACCGCCCAAAGATTCTGCAAGAGAAAAAACTTTTACGCTTATAACAACTTTGAAAGCATCTTCCAGTTTATTTCCTTTTAATGTGAAGGAGAGCATTCCTCCGAAGTCCTTCATTTGCTTTTTTGCGATGGAGTGATTATGTGAATCAGAAAAACCGGGCCAGAAAACTTTATCAACTTTAGGATGACTTCTCAAATACTCCGCAATTTTTTTTCCGTTCTCGCAATGGCGCTGCATTCTTACGTGAAGTGTTTTTATTCCACGCAGTACAAGAAAAGAATCCATAGGTCCGGGATTTGCTCCGCATGAATTAAGAATGAACGCAAGTTGCTCATGAATCTTGTCATCGTTTGTGCAGGTCGCACCCATCACCACATCCGAATGCCCGGCTAAATATTTTGTTACCGAGTGCATGACAATGCCTGCGCCTAAGTCGAGAGGGTTTTGCAAATAGGGAGAAGCAAAAGTATTATCCACTACAAGAATCAGATTTTTTTCTTTTGCAATTTTTCCGCAGGCAGCAATGTCAATTATTTTCATCAGCGGGTTTGTAGGCGATTCTACCCAGAGCATTTTTGTTTTTTCATTTACGAGTTTCGAAATAGTATTCACATCGCTCATATCCGCGTAATGAAACTTGATTCCGAAGTTGCGGTAAATTTTTTCGAACATGCGGTAACTTCCGCCATATAAATCATTGGTGGCAATCACTTCATCGCCCGGCTTCAGAAGTTTAATGATTGCATCGCTTGCGCCCATTCCGCTGGAAAAACATAAACCATGTTTTGCATTTTCAAGAGAAGCAATACATTTTTCCAGCGCAGCACGCGTAGGATTTTTTCCACGCGCATAAGCATAGCCCTTATTTTTTCCCGGTGCTTCCTGCACATAAGTGGAAGTTTGATAAATAGGAGTCATGATGGCGCCCGTTGTCGGGTCGGGCTCTTGCCCTGCGTGAATGGCTTTGGTTGCAAATTTCATAGTGGTGCGGATAACGAATTTTTACGAATCTGCGAATATACAAATACAGTATTATGTCATTGGATTCCATTCGTAAATTCGCAGCCGATTCGTTATTCGCATTATGAATAAAACATTGCAAGCCCATCTCGCACTTTTTCTTTCGCAGGCGCTGTATGCGGCAAGTTTTCCTATTGCAAAAATTGTGATGGAAGAAATTTCCTACAACGTACTCGTGATTATGCGCGTGCTCGGAGCAATTATTTTATTCTGGTCTTCTTCGCTCATCGTAAAAGAAAAAGTGGATAAAAAAGATTTCCTGAGATTATTTACGCTTGGAATCTGCGGAGTGGCAATCAATCAATCTTTATTTCTGAAAGGATTGCATCTCACTTCTCCCATTGACGCAGCCATCATGATGATAACAACGCCCATCCTTGTTCTTATTATAGCAAGTTTAATTATTAAGGAAAGAATTACTCTTTTAAAAACTGTTGGCATTGCAATCGGTTTCAGTGGCGCTACGTATTTGGTTTTTCAAAATCTTGGCGGAACAAATAAAGAATCTTCTTTCCTCGGAGATTTATATGTGTTCATCAACGCCTGCTCGTGGGGAACTTTTTTGGTGCTGGTGAAACCGCTGATGGAAAAATATCACAGCATCACCATTCTTAAATGGACTTTTCTTTTCGCGCTTCCGTTAGTTACTCCATTTGGAATTGCTGACGCAATAAGTTTTGACTGGCACAGCATCTCCACAAAAATATGGCTCTACGCTGGGTTTGTAATTGTGTTCACCACTTTTGTTGCTTACTTGTTAAATACGCTTGCGCTGAAAGAACTTTCACCTTCTGTGGTGAGCGCCTACATTTATACACAACCGTTTCTCACAGCGCTCATCACAATTTATATTTTCAAGAATGATTCCCTCACCTGGGGAAAAGTTTTTTCTGCGCTCATGATTTTTATCGGGGTGTATTTGGTGAGTATGAGGAAAGAAGCAAATTAATTATCCGTGATTACTAATTTCCCTGTGCCGAGAACCTCACCTGCCCCTTGTCCCTTGTCCCCTGTTACTTTATAGAAATAAATTCCGCTTGCGAGATTGTCGCGGTGAAAAGTAACTGACTGCCCGCTGATATTTTTTATTTCTTTTACCTGTTGCCCGAAACAATTGTAAACTGTGAGGGTTGCGTTATGAAAAAAATTGTCTGACTGCAAAACTGTCTGCGAAGAAAAAGGATTCGGGAAAATATTTTTGATAAAGACATTTTCTTGAATATTATTTATTCCTGTTACAGTATCAGGCGTGTATTCCCAAAAGTCATTATATCCTATAGTAAAACCAATATCACCTCCCATTCCCATGTACCCCTTATTACCGATAGAAAAGCCGGTAGCAGACCTTGTTGCCATCCCTGGATAATTTGCTTTTTGTGCCCATGTGTTAGTCGCTTGGTCCCATTCCAAAAAATCTTTATATGCTCCTGAACCATCTGCGCCTATACCAATATATCCTTTTGCTTTAACTGAAAAACCAGTGCATGTAAATCGTGGTGTTACCGGAACATTTGCTTTCTGTGTCCATGTATCAGAAGTAGTATCATATTCCCAAAAATCATTGTAATTGCCGGAACCTGTTCCTGTTCCGATGTAGCCCTTATTCCCTATAGAAAAACCGACAGCATAAGTTCTTCCCCCGCCAACGCTGTCAATGCTTGCTTTTTTTGTCCATGTATTGGTTGCCTGGTTCCATTCCCAAAAATCAAAGTATAAGATAAAACCATCATCGCCAGCTCCAATATATCCTTTGTTGCCTATAGAAAATCCAATTGCCTCTCCTCTTTTATAGTTATTGCCAAAACTCGCCTTTTGCGCCCATGTATTTGTTGCTTGGTCCCATTCCCATAAGTCACTGTAAAATGTATTTACATTTAAAGCCCCTGTACTGATATATCCTTTAGTCCCTATTGAAAAACCGACAGCCAACCACCTATTACCACCGCCAAAGTTTGCTTTTTGAGTCCATGTATTATAAGTGGGCGAAGCAGTATCTCCATCCCATTCCCAAAAATCTTGAAAAGCACTCGTTCCTCCACCTGTACCGACATAACCTTTTAAGCCGATGCTAAATCCAACTGCTCCAACTCTTCCAGCAGCAGGCAAGGATGCTTTTTGCGTCCAAGTTCCTTGCGCAATTGTCGGAATATGCGCAACTGTCAAGCAGAAAAAAACTGTGGAGAGGGGAAGAAATTTTTTCATTAGGACAAATATACAACTTCCGCAAACATTTCCTATTCGCTTTAACTTCTTCCAACACGCTGCGTAATCATTGCGCTGTTGCGCGCGGGCATTCCGGCTCATGTTTGAGGCATTGTGCTTGCAACGGGAGGAATTCCCGCTCATGTTTGAGGCATTGCGCTTGCAGCGGAAGGAATTCCCGTTCTTCCGTAAGGCATTTCACAAACACATTAGCCGTTATGGGTGAACACTCATAACATTTTGGAACAACATTACAGCACTTAGCATGCTTGTTATTTGCTTAAAACTCTTTCTGACTGGCTTCCGCTGAAATGTTTACCTTTGCAGCATGCTTGTTTCAGAACGAAAACAACACCCGCAATGTCTTAAACAAGAACGGGAGTGTTCTAATCTATTTGCGCAAAGTTATGAGTGTTCACTCACATTACTTCAGATGATTACTAAATCACTTATCACACACTAAAAATGCCTGACGAATCAAGAATTCCGCGTAATTTGGGTGAGTATGTACGGTATATGACTCGCACCACCCATTTTTTGAATGCCCCTTCGCTCACTTCCTTCAAGGGAAAGAACTGGGAACGATTTAACTGGGAAGAAACAGAACGCGCACAATGGGAATCATTCGCCAAAACGGCTGACGAATGGTTTAAACTCTATTCCAATCCGGCAGTCCGCACCACCGCGGTGAAGAATATGCTCGTTGATGTGCAGCGCGACACGGTGAAATACAACCAACAGCAAAAACTGCTTGACCGCATTGCTTCCAATCCCAACCGAACCGTTACTTCCGATTTTTCTTTGTTCCGCATAAAGCGCGGAAGCCCGCTTGAAAAAATCAAGCGCACCGTGCACACCGCATCAATAGACGAAGCGCCTATGGTGGCGTTAAAAGGACAGGGCGGTGGCGCCATAAAAGTTTTCTGCCGAACGGTTACAGGCACCGGGCGCGGGCACCGGCATAAACTTTCAAACAGCGTGCTCATTGCATACGCGATAGGAAGAACTCCTCCCGCGAGCGTGGATGCCTGCACCCTGAAGCACATCAGCACACGCGCAAAGTTTTTTCTCCGGCTCGACTATAAAGAACGGGGAAACCGCATTTATCTTTTCGCGCGGTGGTACAATACCAAACATCCTGAACTGGCAGGACCCTGGAGCGAAATGCATCAATCGGTAATATACTGATTGCTGTAGGGGAAGGGTTCGAACCTCCACGAGGAGATTAGCCGCAGCACAAAGAAGAGTGGTCAACCCTGGTCATCCCGATAAAATACAGGGACGGCTCTATGCTGTGTTTGTTTCTTTTTCCTCACCCCCGAGACAAGAGGGCATGTCTGCCTTGTTTCATCACCCCACAGTATTTTAAAAAGAACACGAGGCAAAAGTAGAAACAGTTTTCGTTCATTATATATACTTTAACAATTTAGAATAATTATTATACTTATTGTAATAAATAATTACTTTTGTTGTAATTATTATAAAGTAGTATGAAAGAACAAAAAGAAAATTACCAGATTGACAATGTGGACAGGAAAATAATTTCCTTCCTGATGAAAGATGCCATGATGCCGTACACCGAAATCGGTCATCGCGTTCTCATGTCAAGCGGAACCATTCATGTGCGCATGAATAATCTTCAGAAAGAAGGAATCGTGAAAGGAACTTCGCTGGTTTTGGATTACGCGAAACTTGGCTATGACCTCACCGCGTTTGTTGGTGTGTATCTTCAGAAAGGTTCCATCTACGATAAAGTAATCAAGCGGCTGGAAAAAATTCCCGAAGTGGTAGAAGCGCATTACACCACGGGCGTGTACAGCATCTTTATGAAAATTGTTTGTCGGAACACCGAACACCTGCGCGAAGTGCTGAATGAAAAAGTTCAGTCGGTAGAAGGAATTGACAGAACGGAAACAATTATTTCGCTGGAAGAAAGTATTAAAAGAGATGTGGAATTAACCAAAGAGTAATCGAAATACATCCTCCACTTTTCCAACCGAAGTAATTTTAATCTTAAAACTTTTCTGATTCAATCCTTTCAGGTTATATTTCGAAATAAAAATTTGCTCAAACCCAAGTTTTTCCGCTTCTGAAATTCTGCTTTCAATTCTGTTCACAGGACGAATCTCCCCGCTCAAACCAACTTCCGCACAGAAACAATATTTCTGAGAGATAGGAATATCTTCACTGGAAGAAAGCACTGCGCAAATCACGGCAAGATCAATCGCAGGGTCTTCCACTTTTATTCCGCCTGCTACATTTAAGAAAACATCTTTGAGTCCGAGTTTGAATCCGCAACGCTTTTCCAAAACGGCAAGAAGCATGGATAATCTTTTTGTATCGAAACCGGTTGCGGTGCGCTGCGGAGTTCCATACACAGCAGAACTCACGAGCGTTTGAAGTTCAATCAGCATCGGGCGGATTCCTTCCATCATGGTAGCAATCGCAACTCCGCTCACGGGTTCTTCGCGTGCAGTAATTAAAATTTCAGATGGATTGCTCACTTCGCGCAAACCGGTTCCTGTCATTTCATAAATTCCTAATTCATTCGTAGAACCGAAACGGTTTTTTAAAGTTCGCAGCAACCTATATATATGATGACGGTCGCCTTCGAATTGCAGAACAGTATCCACCATGTGTTCCAAAACTTTTGGTCCTGCAAGCATTCCGTCTTTTGTAATATGTCCTATGAGAAATACAGGTGTTCCACTTTCTTTCGCAAAGCGCAAAAGTTCTGCGGTGCATTCACGCACCTGCGAAATGCTTCCTGCCGAAGATTCAATGTGCGCGCTGAACATCGTTTGAATAGAATCTACAATCACAAAATTCGGTTCGAGTAGTTCAATCTGCTTGAAAATATTTTGCATACTCGTTTCTGCGAGAATGTAACAGTCGTCATTTTTAATTCCCATTCTTTCCGCGCGCATTCTTATCTGCTGTTCGCTTTCTTCACCTGAAATGTAAAGTGTTTTGATTTTCTTCTGCTGAAGCGCAATCTGCAACATTAAAGTTGATTTTCCTATTCCCGGTTCTCCTCCAAATAAAACCACCGAGCCGGGAACAACGCCTCCGCCCAGAACACGATTCAATTCTTTATCGGGAAGTGTAATCCTGATTTCTCCGCTTTGTTCTATCTCAGAAACCTTCAACGGCTTTGTCGCGCGCTGAGTGCTGGTGCTTCTTCCATTTTTTTTTTCTTCTTTTTGAATTACTTCTTCTACATACGTATTCCACTCCCCGCAAGAAGGACATTTGCCAATCCATTTTCCGGATTGCGCCCCGCAGTTCTGGCAGAAGAAACTTGTTTTAACTTTTGTCATTCTTGAACTTTGTAAATATACGCAGTATAATTTCTGTTTACAGGATTGAGTTTGTAAATAAACCGGTCCATAAAATCAGGTTCAATAATCGTATCGAGTTTAATATCCGGAAAACATTTTTTGAAATTTAAAACGCGCTGCTCTATATTTTCTTCATCAAAGAAGATTACATAGTTCGGCATATAATTTTTATAGCGGTGCGTCATGTAACAAAGTGTGTCAATTGTTTTTTCCCTGGTAACTCCCAGCGGATATCCAACCCCGTTATACCATTTGCCAAGATAAAAATAAGGAGGCATGGTGTAATCATCCTGGTTGCTTTCTTCCACTACTAGTTGCCTGAAATCTTTTTTATGGGAAAGATATATCATTGATTCCACCCTTGTTTTTTTTGAATAGGAAACCGAAACAACCACAAGCGGAACGAAGTTTAATGCCCAGAAAAATATCCAGCAGGAGCGCAGCAGTTTTTTTCTTTTATTCCAGAAGGCAGATGTTTGAACAAAATCCTTCCATCCGATTACTCCGAGAAGAATAATGAAAGGAACAATAGGAAAAATAAAACGCTCTTGTTTGTTGGGGAAATAACAATGGAAGGCGAGAAAAATAAAAGTTGGCAGAAAAAGCAATAAATATTTTTTCCAACTTCTGAAAAATCCAAAGAGAAGAAAAAAACTTACTGGTGGAAGCAAGATGCCGAGCAGAAGCGTAAAATACATGTACCATTCCTGAACCAAATAATCCCGCGCTGCAGCAATATTATACCGAACATATTCCCGGAATTCCATGAAAGGATGCCCCCACAAAATTTTATCTGTAATCCCCTGAATCATTACCATGCAAATAAGCGCACCTGTTCCAAAAATAAATCCTTCTTTCCATTTTTTCTGCACCAATAAAGCAATGCCCAATCCCCCTATGAAAAGCAGCGTTTGAAAGCGGATGGAGAAAGCAATGCCCGCAATTATTCCTGCAAGAAAAAAATGAAGGAAGAAATTATTTTTATTCGGCTTTAATAACATCCAGGATGAGAGCATCAGAAAAGGAACGCATACTACTTCAACCAAATTGCGCACGGATAAAAAAGGCATAAACCAATAAATGGCGAGAAGAATTCCAACCATGGCTGCTGTTTTTTTATCTGATAATAAATTTGCAATGCGGAAACCGAAAACAACTGTGATAAGTGAAAGCATTGCATGAAGAAAACGCACTATGTACATTTTAGTTTGCGGGTCATTAATTCGCAATGCTTTTAAAACAACAAAAAGAAAATAATGAATTCCCGAATAAAACCAACTATGCCCGCTCGGCTGCGAAACAGAAGAAGGAAGCCAGTCGTTGTTATCAAAATTATCTGCCCACGATTGAGCCGCCTCTATTACGAGAAAATGGTCATCGTGCATGCCGAATCCCTTGGCAAAAATTACAGAGAGTAATCTGAAAAAAATCGCAGAAAATAAAATTAAGCGGAGAGGTTTTTCTTCCCAGAGAATTTTCAGCCGCTCAATCATTCAGGAAAAAATTAGGAGGACTTGATTCGCTTTTCAATCGCGGTGGTAGAATACCCTTCTACGAAGGGAATAATCACAACCTCTCCGCCTTTCGCTTTCACTATATCAGCGCCAATGATTTCATTTTCTTTCCAATCACCTCCTTTCACCAAAACATTCGGCTGAACAATTTTTATCAGTTCGAGTGGAGTGTCTTCATGAAAAATGGTAATTGCTTCCACAAACTGAAGCGCGGAAAGAATCAGCGCACGGTCATTTTCATTTTGTATCGGGCGGTTTTTTCCTTTACCTAATTTTTTCACGGAGAAATCTGAATTCAAGCCGATGATGAGAATATCACCAAGGTCGGATGCTTTGCTGAGATAATCAATGTGTCCGTGATGAAGAAGGTCGAAACATCCGTTGGTGAAAACAGTTTTATAGTCCTTCATTCTCCAAACATGGAGATTGCGTTGAAGTTGTTCGAGTGGAACAATTTTTTGCCTGATGATTTCAAGATTTGTCATAAAGAGGTTTCAAAGATAGAGGAATTATGTAATTTCGCCCGTCAAATTTATTTAATAATGACAAAAAAAATTATTGTGCTTGATGCTCCGGTAAAAGCCAAGGATAAAACCCCTGTGTGGTGGAAGCTTGGAAAATATTTTATTCACCAGGAAAATATCCGCTCCATTAAGCGCAAAGGAAAAGGAACAGCAATAACTTTTTTTCACGGAGATGATTTGCTCGTGAATGTGAAGTATGACAAACTTGAAATTCTTTTGCCTTCTGATAAAAATGCCGTTTGAGGATGAATGTGCAAACAGCTTTGCGCGCCACAAAATCTTTTTTAGATACTGAGATTAAATTTCTCAAAGGCGTTGGTCCTGAGAAAGAAAAAACTCTGAAATCGGAATTGAATATTTCCACGTTCGGAGATTTGCTCAACCATTTTCCGTTCCGCTATGTTGACCGCACAAAATTTTATAAAGTGCGCGAATTAAATTCCAATTTACAATATGTCCAGTTGCGCGGAAAAATTATTAGTACGGAAGTTATTTCTAAAGGAAAACGAAGATTAGTTGCGCGGCTTGCCGATGAAACTGGAACAATGGAGTTAGTTTGGTTCCAGGGAATAAAATGGATTTTGCCGAAACTGAAAAAAGAAAACGAATACATAGTATTCGGAAAGCCGCAAAAGTTTCTAAACACATTTAGCATTGTCCATCCTGAAATGGAAGAAGCCACGGAAGAAAATTTAAAACTCGCCAGAAAAATGCAACCCGTTTACAGCACGGGAGAAAAATTAAAATCAAAGTGGCTTGACAGCAGTGGAATCTGGAAACTTCAGCGAACTTTAATTTCTCAAATCAATAATAACATTCCTGAAACCTTATCTGAAGAATTGATAAAGAAAAATAATTTTCTTTCAAGAGAAGAAGCATATAAAATAATTCATCTTCCCGAAAATTCCGAATTGCTCAAGCGCGCAGAATTCAGATTAAAGTTTGATGAATTATTTTTCATTCAGCTTCGTCTGCTTCAATTGAAACTAATCCGCAAAAAAACTTATGCGGGATTTAATTTTTCTTCGGTTGGAAATTCCTTCAATGACTTTTACAATAATCATCTTCCGTTTGAACTTACGAAAGCGCAGAAGCGAGTCATAAAAGAAATCCGCGCTGATATGGCAACTGGCAAACAAATGAATCGTTTGCTTCAAGGCGATGTGGGCAGCGGAAAAACAATTGTCGCGCTTCTTTCAATGCTCATTGCGATTGATAACGGATTTCAGACATGCTTAATGGCGCCAACCGAAATTCTTTCACAGCAGCATTTCAAAAATTTATCCCGTCTTCTTGAGAAAACAAATATTCAGATGGAACTGCTCACAGGTTCAACAAAACAAAAGGACCGTAACCGCATTCACGAAAAACTTCAGAGCGGAGAATTAAAAATAATTGTCGGCACGCACGCGCTGATTGAAGATGAAGTCCAGTTTATGAAACTTGGATTGGTCGTAATTGATGAGCAGCATAAGTTTGGAGTTGCGCAACGTTCCCGTCTTTGGAAAAAAAGTTCCGGTGATAGAACTGTTTTTATTCCTCCGCATGTTTTAATTATGACAGCAACACCAATTCCAAGAACTTTAGCTATGACACTATATGGCGATTTGGATATTTCCGTAATTGATGAACTCCCTCCCGGAAGAAAACCAATCAAGACAGTTCACCGCTATGATGTGAAGCGCCCGCAGATTTTTCATTTCATGCGCGAGCAAATAAAAAAGGGCAGGCAGATTTATGTAGTGTATCCTTTTATTGAAGAATCAAAAAAGTTTGACTATGCATTTCTGATGGAAGGTTATGAAAGAATAAGAAATGAATTTCCTCCTCCGCAGTATGTAACGGGAATCGTTCACGGGCAACTAAAAAATGATTTGCGTGACGCGCAGATGAAAAATTTTATCGAGGGAAAAACACAAATACTTGTTGCCACCACCGTGATTGAAGTTGGCGTGGATGTTCCAAACGCCTGCGTGATGGTGATTGAAAGCGCAGAAAGATTTGGTTTATCGCAATTGCATCAATTGCGCGGAAGAGTTGGGCGCGGTGCCGAAGAATCATTTTGCATTCTCATGACAGGTTACAAACTTTCGGAAGACGCACGCACAAGAATTGAAACGATGGTTCGCACCTCCAACGGTTTTGAAATTGCTGAAGTTGATTTGGGTTTGCGCGGTCCGGGTGATATGGCGGGCACGCAGCAGAGCGGAATCACCGATTTGCACATAGCCGATTTGATAAAAGATTCCCAGATACTTACTTTCTCGCGCGATGTTGCTGAAAAACTTTTGCACGAAGATTCTGAACTTTCTTCGCCTGAAAACAAACCCATCCGCACCGAACTCGACCGAATAAAAAAAGCGAAGCCGTATTGGGGAAGGATAAGTTGAAAAATTTATACAGCAGATTCTTTTAACGAAATATTTTTTCTAAGAACTTCTTCAAGCGGCAAATTATTTATTTTGCTTTCGAGCCAGATGATAAACTGATAGGCATCGCCATAGTTATTTTTTAAAACACCATCCATAAGCGAAATAAGTTCTGTATGAAACTTAATGAAATAATTTTTTAACTCTTCGCCTTTGGGTTTACGAGCAGAAAGAAGTTTGAAAAAAGCAAGAATTTTTTTTTCGAAATCATAAAGTTTATTTTTCTTGTCAAGAAACCGAACAGTTGATTTAATTGCTGATTCCATTAAATCATCGTTTCCCAGTTCATAATGAATCATCAGGTTCATCACGCGTGCATTTCCAAAAATATCCTGGCGAAGTTGAACTTCTTTATTGTTGAGTACTTCATTAATATATTTAAGAGCCGTGTGATATTGCTTCGCAGCAAAATAACAATATGCATAGTGATAATAAAAGGTAAGACGCGAAACAGGGTTTATCAGTCGTTGGTGCTGCGGCATTTCTTTTTCAATTTGTTCAATCAACTCAATGGATTTCTGATATTGCCCCGATACAATGAAGAAATAAAGTTCAAGAAGATTCGCATGTTCAAAAATGGCGGCTTTAGTTTCGCTGTTGGTTGCCTGCACACTGCGCAATTCTTTCAGTGCCCGGCCGAATTGGGAGAATTCTCCTTTGTGCAGGCAGAGATATGCCTCGTGGCGAAGAACGATAATATAATCTTCCGGATTTTCCTGAATAATTTCCGGCACCGATTCAATTATTTTTTTCCGGGCGAGAGTTGATTCAAATACTTTTTCCCATGCGCCAGTAGCAAAATAATAAGAAGCTAATGTATAGTGAAATAAAATTTTTGCTTTGTTTGAGAGGGCATTCTTCTCATTTTTCAGCAGCGGGTGGCTGATTATTTTTTTCATTTCTTCCGCTTCATTTTTCGAACGGGCAACATAGCGCGCATTGATAATACTGTCAAGGGAGAAAAATATTTTTTCAAACTCATGGATATTTTTTTGTTTACTTATCACTTCTTCTTTTTCGCGGATAATTTCATCCTGTGTACTTGTGTGAGAAAGCGAATATGCCTCAAGCGAAACTATTTTCCGTTCCCAGTTGAGAATTTCAATGAGCGGAGAAAATTTCTCGTGCTTGTATGCAAGTTCCTTGGTACTCTTTAAAACTTTTTGTGCCTGCGCATATAATCCCTTCAGATGAAGAAAATGCACGTCCTGCAGTCGCTCCTGAATAATTGTTTCCACAGAGTGCTGCGAGCGGTATGCGCGCATGCTTTTAAGAATAAGATGGAATAAATAATTTTTTACGCGGTGAAGTTGTTTTGCAAACGGCTCGCCTTTAAACTTGTGAAGGATGGCATCTTCATCGTATGAATTCTGCGCATCTACGGCATCAAAGAGGCGGAAATAATTTTTTTCTTCTTCGGTATTTCCGGCAAAAGCATATTTCTTGAAATATCCTTTTTCATTCCGGCTAAGCGATTTAATTAACAGGAAGAGTTCATCAGATTTTTTCATTTTCGGGTAAGTTCGGAATGTACAAATGCCGGTATTTTGGTTTTGCTTTGTCTGCGTATTCAATATAAATTTGCCAAAATTTTTTAATCAACACATCAACCAACAAATCTACCATTAAGATGAAACATCAACACTACATCGAAGAAAAAGTTTTGCAATGCATGGAAGAATGGAAATCATCCACTACGCAATCGCTGCGGGAAATCATGGCAAAATATTTTTCAAAAATTTTTATTGAAGCGCAACAAAAATACATGTGCGAAATGGCGGCATTAAAAGTCGAAAGTGTTTTTGAGAATGCCGAAACTTTAAACTAACAACTAAATTTTTCCGGATGAAAAAACTTTACATTCTTTTTTTCTTCGCCATAAATTTTTTTCAGGTAAACGCGCAGCCGTTCTACAGCGATGCTGCAGGAACTTTTTACAACAAATGTACTTCCTGCCATCATCCCGGAGGAGGCACCCCCTTTTCCATGATGAATTATTCTGAAACTTCTCCCTGGTGTGCGCTCATTCAAGCCGATGTGAACAAAAATAAAATGGCTCCGTGGCCTCCGGATACAAACTACACACGCTTTCTGCATGAGCGCGTTCTCACAGCAAGCGAAAAAAATAAAATCCTCAATTGGACAAGCAACGGCTGTCAGCAGGGAGATACCACGAAAGCGCCTTTTCCTCCGCCCACCTATCCTATATATAAGCTTTGCGGAACTCCTGACACGGTGCTGCAAATTCCTACTTATACAAGTACAGCTTCATCGAGCGACATGTATAATTGTTTTTCACTTCCTACAGGATTGACTCAAACTGAATGGCTGCGCGCGTATGAACTTATTCCCGGCAATCCGAACATTGTGCATCATGTGGTAATGTTTGTAGATACGGTCGGAAGTTCAACCAGCAACTTAACCGGCTCGTGTTTCACTCCGCCATCCGGAAGTTATCAGATGGGCGCATGGGCGCCCGGTTCTTCTCCAACGGTTTTTCCCGGGCTTGCTCCGCTGAAAGCAGGAATGAAAATAAATGCCGGCTCAAAAATTGTTTTGCAGATTCATTATCCTGCAGGAACAGCGGGGCAAGTGGACAGCACAAAAATCAGATTGTACTTTTATCCTACAGGTTCTACCGGAATCCGCAGAATGTATTCCACAGTTGATTTGCAGAAATGGGGATTTCAAATTTTGCCAAACACAACTCCAACGCTTACGCAAACTGTTTCTGTAACTTCAACGCGCTCCATCTTTGCTGTGTTTCCTCACTCACATCTTATTTGTGACAGCATTGCTATTTATGCAACCTCTGGAATAAACACAACTAAACTTGTGCGAGTGAACAAATGGGATTTTAAATGGCAGGGATTTTATACGTTTCCGTTTATGCCGAAAATTCCTTCGGGCTACGTACTGAATGCAGTGCACCGCTACAATAATACAAGCAGCAATCCGAATAATCCATATAGCCCTCCGCAAACAATCTATTCCGGTTATGCAACAACTGATGAAATGCTTTTTGATGGTTTCCTGTGGCTCAATTACCAGACAGGCGATGAAAACATTGACATTGGCGCGCTGCTTGCCAATGATACATTGTTGAATTGCACTCCACCTCCTTATGCCATGTTCAGTGAAAGCGCTGATACCATATGCGCAGGCAGTTGCATAAATTTTTCAGACCAGAGCAATAATTCTCCTACTTATTGGAACTGGAATTTTCAGGGGGGAAATCCTTCCTCCTCCGCTCAGCAGAATCCGCAAAATATTTGTTATGCCAATGCAGGCATATATAATGTAACGCTCACTTCCGGTAATGTAAGCGGAAGCACAACAAACTCCAAAACAATTACTGTTTTATCTTGCACAGGAACAAATGAAAAACTTTCTTCCGGAATTTTTTCTTATGCCCAGCCCAATCCGTTTTTTGAATCTTCCCGGATAATTTTTTCGTTGCCTGTGGCTGCATTCACTTCGGTTGAAATATATAATATGTATGGCGACAAGATGAAAACAATTTTTTCCGGGGGAAAAAATGCAGGCACTCATTCTGCGGAATGGAATGGAACTAATGATGCAGAACAAAAAGTTTCTGCCGGAATTTATTTCTATAACATACGCGCAATGAATTTTTCTTCGTGCGGGAAAATTCTTTTGTCCAAATAATTTTTTGAAGACGAAAATGAAACCAACTGAAAGCGTCCGGAATATTTTTCTGATTGTAGGAATAATTTGTATTCCCGCGTTTCTTTTTGGGAAAAATTTTTCGGGCGATGAAAAAAAATCTGAATCAAAACAACTGGCTTCGCGGTGGATGAATAATCAGCCCGTACGCTTTGAAGAAAACAACGGGCAGATGAGCGATTTTGAAGGCAAGCCGGTTCCGTTTGTTCTTTTCAGGGCATCTGCGCGCGGAATGGATGTTTACATTACAGAAAAAGGATTAACCTATGTTTTCCGGAAAACAGAAGAAGAAAAAGATGACGAGGATGAAAATTATTCTTCTTCTTTCCGCGAGAATGAAAAAGTAAATGTGCAGTGGTGCCGCATTGATGCCGAACTAAAAGATGCGGTGATAAAAAAGGAAAATATTGTTACCGTATCTCCTTCTGAAACAAACCTTAATTATTTTCTTGGAAATTGCCCGCAGGGAATTTTAAGAGTGAAGCAATATGAAAAAATTACCATCAAAGAAATTTATCCGGGAATTGACTGGGTGTTTTACAACTCTTCGTCAAAAGGATTTAAATATGATTTTATAGTTCATGCCGGAGCAGATTATTCCAGAATAAAATTTATTTATTCCAGCGCGCAGCCCTTGAAAATAAATCCGGATGGTGCTCTTGAAATTCCTACTTCGCTCGGAAAACTTAAAGAACAGGCGCCAGTTTCCTATGATAAAAACACATCCATAAAAGTTCCTACGAAATTTGTTTCTCATTTCCTGGAAGAAAACAAAACCGAAATAACTTTTCAGGTTGCGGAATCGTATAATCATTCTTCCGACCTTGTTATTGACCCGCAGCTTTTCTGGGCAACTTTTTTCGGAGGCAGCGATTACGATGAAGGCATAATGTCTGCCACCACCGATGCGGGCGGAAATTTATTTGTGGGCGGCTACACACAATCTTCAATCGGATTTCCAATTCAGAACTCTTCCAATGCGTACAACCAGGGAATAATTGCAGGCGGATGGGATGGGTTTGTTGCTAAGTTTTCAAATGCAGGCGTTCTGCTCTGGTGCACTTACTTCGGGGGAAACGGAAACGATTTTGGTTTTTCTGTAGCATATGATGGAACGAGCGGAAGTTTATTTTTTTCCGGCATCACGTTGTCAGCTTCAAATTTTCCTCTTGTAAATCCGGGCGGTGGCGCTTACTTTGTTAATTCTTTTTCCGGTGGAGCACAGTATGGTGACGCTTTTGTGGCGAAGTTTAATTCTTCTGGCGGACTTGTGTGGTCAACTTATTTTGGCGGAAGCGGAGAAGAATGGTGGGGAAATTCTCTCGCGATAGATGCAAACAGTGATTTATTCATTGTCGGAAAAACAACTTCTGCAAATTTCCCTTTGCAAAATTCTGCCGGAGCATATTACCAGCCGGCAAATGCAGGTGGCGGAGATATTTTCATTTCCAAATTTTCTAATGGGGGCGCGCTGTTGTGGTCAACTTATTATGGCGGAGCAGGGGATGAGCAGGGATTTGCGGTGGCAAGTGATGGTGCGAATATTTTTGTAACCGGGTTCACCACTTCTGCAAGCCCAACTCCGCTTCCCACTTTGAATCCGGGAGGAGGCGCATATTTTCAGGGAACAAACATGGGAAGCAACGATGCCTTCATTCTGGAATTTTCCAATGCGGGTGTTCGTTCGTGGGCAACTTATTATGGCGGAACTGCCGATGATTATGGATATTCCATCGTTACAGATATTCCGGGAAATATTTTTGTTTCGGGTGCAACCACTTCAGCAAATTTTCCGCTGCTGAATTCTGCGGGTGCATATTACCAGGCGGCTAATGCCGGAGGAAGCGATGCTTTCATTCTGAAATTTTCAAACACAGATGTCCGTCAATGGGCTACGTATTATGGCGGGAGTGGAAATGAATATTCCAATTCTGTTTTCTTCGTTCCTTCTTACGATAATCTTGCGGTGGATAAATGCAATAATGTGTACATGAGTTTTGAAACTTCTTCCACCAACATTCCCACATTGCAATCGTGCGACAATAATTATTTCGACAATTCATTTAACGGTGGAAGTTTGCAGCCCTCCGATAATTTTTTAATAGCATTTTCAAATTCAGGAATTCAGAAATGGGCAACGTATATTGGCGGAAACGGAAATGATATTCGCGGAGCGCTGGCGGTAGATGTGAATGATAATTTATTTATTGCCGGTGAATGGGATGAGGTTACAAACTCTGCTTCTTATCCTGTTACAAATCCCGGAGGAGGAGCGTATTTCGATGGAACCTATAACGGAGGCGCGCTTCCTTACGACCATGATGCATTCATTATGAAATTTCTGAAATCGCCATGTTTTTGTTTTACTTCTGCCATTCAGGGACAGTGCACAAAAATGTGTTTGGGCGGATGCCAGACAATTAATGTAACCGTTAGCGGAGGAACTCCTCCTTTTACTTATCAATGGTCTCCCAACATCGGTAATGGACCAGGCACTTACACTGTTTGTCCTACTTCAACTACTATTTACACTTGCCAGGTGATGGACTCTAATGGTGACACGGCAAATTCCGCACTAAGCGGTGCCTGCCTGGTTACTATTTTTCCGCAATACACAGGAGTGAGCGCAAGCACCATTCAACCTCTTTGTTTTAACGGCACGGGAACTGCAACCGTTACAGTAACAGGCGCAACCTCTCCTTTCACTTATAACTGGAACACTTCGCCTGCACAAACTTCGCAGGTTGCAACCGGACTTAGTGCCGGAAATTATTCGGTTGTTATAACGGATGCGAACGGCTGCACCGACACCGATTCGGTTACCATAGTTAATCCGCCTCCAATTTCTCTGACCACTGCATCGGTAAATAATTCCTGTACAACACCGGGAAGTGCAAGCGTGAGTGCAAGCGGAGGAAGTTCGCCTTATTCGTATTCATGGTCAAATGGAAATACAACAAGTGCGATTTCCGGATTGGCGGCAGGAAATTATTCGGTGACGGTGCAGGATGCAAATGGATGCACGAATACTGCGAGTGTTACCATTGTAAATTCCGGAAATATTCCCGTTGTAACTGTTTCTCCTGCTAATTCCACTATTTGTTCGGGGCAAAGTGTTACGCTTACAGCATCGGGCAGCGGAAATTATTCATGGAGCACCAATCAAACAACTGCTTCCATAATTGTTTCGCCTTCTTCTTCTTCTTCTTATCAGGTGCAGTTGGATTCAAGCGGATGCACGAACGTTGCATCGGCAGCCATTGTTGTTGTTCCATCGCCAACGGCAACTATTTCTCCGAATGTTTCAGTTTGTGCCGGGCAATCGGCTGTTCTTTCTGCTTCGGGAGGAAATAATTATTTGTGGAACACTGGTGCAACTTCTTCTTCCATTACTGTTTCTCCGAGTGTAACTGCAACTTATTCGGTTGTTGTTGCGAATGGAAATTGTACGAGTGCTGCTTCGGTTTCGGTTGCTGTTTTTCCTCTTCCCACTCCAACTATTTCCGGAAACACATTGCTATGTGCCGGAGATATTTCGACACTTACAGCAAGCGGTGGAAATTTTTATTCGTGGAGCACAGGCGCGACTTCATCTTTTATTGTTGTAAATCCCTCTGCAAGCACAACCTATTCTGTTATCGCATCCAATTCGAATAACTGCACGGCATCATCTTCTGTAAATGTTGCAGTTCTTTCTCCCCCGGTTGCATTGGCAAGCAGCGCAACCATCTGCAATGGAAATTCCGCAACGCTCACTGCCAGCGGTGGAGGAAATTATTTATGGTCGAACGGAAACACTTCTTCTTCGATAATAATTTCTCCGACTGTTTCTTCAAATTATTCCGTAATTGTTTCTGCCGGCTCGTGCAGTGATACAGCGTATTCCTCGGTAACGGTGAATCCGCTTCCTTCGCCAACCATTTTTGGAAACACTACTCTTTGCCTTGGAGATGCGGCTACGCTTACGGCAACGGGCGGTGGAAATTATTTATGGAACAATGGCTCCACTTCTGCGAGCATACTAGTTTCGCCAAATTCTTCTACGAATTATTCGCTTACGGTAACAAATAATAATTGTTCAGCGACCGACAGCATTTCTGTTTTTGTTTTTCCTCCGCCCACTGCATTTCTTAACGGAAATGCCACGCTTTGTGCCGGACAGAGTGTTGTTCTTTTTGCAAGCGGAGGCGGAAATTATTTATGGAGTACAGGTGCAACTTCTTCTTCCATTTTAGTTGCTCCCGCTGCTACAACAAATTATTCTGTACTTGTTTCCATAGGAAGTTGCAACGATTCTGCTTTTGCATCGGTGGTGGTGAATCCGAATCCCAATGCAGGTGTTGCATCCAATGTTACAATTACTGCCGGGCAATCTGCCACGCTTACTGCAAGCGGTGGGGGCGCATACCAGTGGAGCAACAGTTCAACCGATAATCCGATGGTGGTGAATCCTTCCGCGACAACTGTTTATTGCGTAACGGTGAAAGACGCGAACAACTGCAGCGATACTGCCTGCGCAGTGGTGACTGTAATTCCCGAACCCATTGATTGTTCTCATGCCTTTGGCGAAGATGCATTTGTTCTTCCCAACGCATTTTCTCCGAACGATGATGGCAAGAACGAAAAGTTTCATCTTCTCGATATTGCCTTGCTTACAAGTTGCGTGAAAGAAGTTTACATTGCTGTTTACAACCGATGGGGTGAAATGATTTTTGAAGACAAGCAGATTAATTTTTCGTGGGATGGAACCTTCAGGGGAAAGCCGGAAGATGCCGCTGTGTTTGCTTATTATCTGAAAGCGGTTTTAAACAACAACAATGAAGTGAAGAAAAAAGGAAACGTAAGTTTAATGCGATGAACAAATCTTCGAAAAATGTTTCATCCCTATGGGACGAAACGGTACGAAAAATACGAAAGAGAAACTTTCGTTATTTCTCATTCATCATTTTTACGTCTGCCATCTGCCATTTTACATCTTACATCTACTCGCAGGACATTCACTTTTCGCAATTCACGCAATCGCCTTTAACCGTTAACCCTGCCAATGCGGGCACCACTTCCTGGGTACGTTCGCAGGTTAATTTCCGCAACCAGTGGAACAACATGGTTCCTTATAATACCATTGCCGCTTCGTTCGACCAGAAAGTTAAAAAGCGCTGGCAGCAGCGCGAGGGAAAAACAAGAACGCTTCTTTTCAAGTCGGCATCTTCAAGCGGTTTGGGCTGGGGGGTGAATGCGTATAATGATAAAGCGGGTGACGGGCGCATAGGCACCTTGCAGGGAAATTTTTCTCTTGCTTACCAGGTGCAACTTGCCAAAGAAAAAATGCTGGCGGGCGGAATGCAGCTCGGGTTTGTTCAGCGTACCATTAATTACAACAACTTCAACTGGGAAAATCAATACGATGCCGCTTCCGGAAATTTTAATCATGCCCTGAGCGCGCAGGAAAATTTATCGGGCAGCCATTATATTTATCCCGATGTGGCGGCAGGACTTATTTATACCTACAAAAAAAATGAGCGTTACATGCGCGGCAACGACCAGCGCGATATTCAGGCGGGCATTTCTGTTTTTCATTTCAACCGCCCCAAGTATTCTTTCTTTGATGAAGGAGAACGGCTGCACAGCAAACTGATTTTTCATGCCAGTGGAATTCTCGGAATCAAAAATTCAAACATGGCGCTGGTGCCCGGAATTTTATTTACGCAGCAGGTTCGCAACCGCGAAATTCTTTTTGGCTCGCTCATCCGTTATTTGCTGAAAGAGGATTCAAAATATACCGGCTACGTGAAAGGCGCTGCCATTTCGCTGGGAGGTTATTACCGCAACAACGATGCCTTTGTGGCGGCAGGGTTTCTGGAGTTTTCCAGTTATGGCATTGGAATAAGTTACGACATTAATGTTTCAAAACTCAGAACCGCCACCAATGGAATTGGCGGTTTTGAAATCACGCTTCGTTTTCTGAATCCTTCGCCTTTCCTTTTCACTAAGGCGAGTTTCAATTAGCCATTTCGCATAGTTAACTTTTTGTTAATTGAATTGCTTGTCTTTGCTTCCATTCCTATTTAATTTCGCGCGCAAATTGTACGAAACGCGAATGTCTACGAATATTCGAATAACAACCGTTCTTGTATTCATTCGGATATTCGTTCTCTTTCGTTATTCGCACAACTAAATCGGTGTAATCATTTTTAATCTGTGTAATCCAAAAATGGAAATAAAAAAAATCCTCGTTGCCAACCGCGGTGAAATTGCCATTCGTGTTTTCCGCGCCTGCTTTGAACTCGGGCTGAAAACGGTTGCCATCTATACCTACGAAGACCGCTATTCTCAACACCGCTATAAGGCGGATGAATCTTATCAAGTCGGAAGAGATGATGAAGCGTTGAAACCATATTTACACATTGACGAAATCGTCAACATCGCGAAAGAAAAAAACGTGGACGCGATTCATCCCGGCTATGGTTTCCTCTCGGAGAACGCAGAGTTTGCGCGCAAATGCGCGGAGAACGGAATTATTTTCATCGGCCCGAAACCGGAAGTAATGCTTGCGCTGGGAGATAAAATTTCCGCAAAGAAAATCGCCCGGCAAAATAATATTCCAATCATTGAAAGCAGTAACAAAGATTTGAGGGATATAAAAGTTGCGCTCGAAGAAGCAAAGCGAATCGGATATCCGCTCATGCTGAAAGCGACTGCGGGGGGAGGCGGACGTGGAATGCGCGTGGTTCGCAAGTCAGAAGATTTAGAAAAAGTTTTTGATGAAGCAAGGCGTGAAGCGAAAAATGCCTTTGGCGATGATACTGTTTTCCTCGAAAAATTTGTGGAGAATCCCAAGCACATTGAAGTGCAGATTGCTGCCGATAATTTCGGGCACATCGTTCATCTCTTCGAGCGCGATTGTTCCGTTCAGCGAAGGTATCAGAAAGTAGTTGAAGTTGCGCCTTCGTTTGGATTGCCGGAAGAAGTGAAGAAAAAACTCTACAACTATGCTTTGAAAATCTGTCAGGCAGTTAAATATAATAACGTAGGAACAGTTGAATTTCTGCTGGATGAAAAAAATCATATTTATTTTATCGAAGTCAATCCAAGAATTCAGGTGGAGCATACTGTTACGGAAATGGTAACGGGAATTGATTTGGTGAAGACACAAATTTTCGTGGCGGGCGGATATAAACTCAGCGACAAGCAGATTAAAATCACTTCGCAGGACGCGATCAAAACAAACGGTTACGCGATTCAGTGTAGAGTTACAACTGAAGATCCTGAACAGGATTTCAAACCTGATTATGGAACTGTAATCACTTATCGCAGTCCGGGTGGATTTGGAATTCGTCTGGACGCGGGAAGTGTTTACCAGGGCGCAACGATTTCTCCGTTTTTTGATTCTATGCTCGTGAAAATTTCTGCGTGGTCGCGCACGCTCGATGGCGCCTGCCGGAAAATGCACCGCGCGTTGCAGGAGTTTCGCATTCGCGGAGTAAAAACAAATATTCCTTTCCTTGAAAATATTATCAATCACAAAGAGTTTCACGATGGAAAAGCAACCGTGGCTTTCATCGAAAAACATAAAGGAGAACTTTTTGCTTTCCAGAAAAGATTGGACAGGGCAACGCGCATTGTAAAATTTTTGGGAGATACGATTGTGAATGGAAATCCGGATGTAAAACTTGTAGACAAGACGAAAAAATTTCCCAAGCCGGTTGTCCCGGAATACAATCACTATTCAAAATATCCCGAAGGCACAAAAGATTTGCTGACGAAACTCGGCCCTGATAAATTTTCCGCGTGGCTGAAGAAAGAAAAGAAGATTCATTATACTGATACCACTTTTCGCGATGCACATCAGTCGCTTCTTGCAACAAGAATGCGTTCGTTTGATATGTTGCGCGTGGCGGAAAGTTTCGCAAAGAATCATGCACAAACTTTCAGCATGGAGGTTTGGGGCGGAGCAACGTTTGATGTGTGCATGCGTTTCCTCTACGAAAATCCATGGAGGAGATTGATGGACATCCGTAAGGCGGTTCCGAATATTCTTTTGCAAATGCTCATCCGCGGCTCGAATGCCGTAGGTTACACTGCTTATCCGGATAATCTCGTAGAAAAATTTATTGAAAAATCCTGGGAACACGGCATAGATATTTTCCGTGTGTTCGATTCGCTGAACTGGCTGAAGGCAATGGAGCCAAGCATTAATACGATTCGCAAAAAGACAAAAGGAATTGCCGAAGTTTCGATGTGCTATACGGGAGAAATTCTGGATTCATCGCGCACGAAATATAATCTCAAATATTATCTCAAACTCGCGAAGGATATTGAAAACGCAGGCGCCCACATTCTCGCGATAAAAGACATGGCCGGTTTGCTCAAGCCCTATTCCGCGTATGAATTGATTTCCGAGCTGAAACAGAAAATAAAAATTCCTATTCATCTTCACACGCACGATACTTCTTCGCTTCAATCGGCAACATATATTAAAGCAGTTGAAGCAGGAGTGGATGTGATTGATTGCGCACTCGGTGGAGTTTCCGGTTTAACTTCTCAGCCGAACTTTAATTCCATTGTTGAGATGATGAAGTTCCACAAACGCGAAAATAGATTTGATATTGAATCGCTGAATAAATTTTCCAACTACTGGGAAGATGTGCGTGAATATTATTATCCGTTCGAATCAGGATTAAAAGCAAGCACTGCGGAAGTTTTCTACCACGAAATGCCGGGCGGACAATATTCCAATCTTGTTCAGCAGGCGAGCGGACTTGGAGTAGGAGAGAAGTTTGAGGAAATTAAAAAGACATATCGCGATGTGAATCTTTTGTTCGGAGATATTGTAAAAGTAACTCCGAGTTCGAAAGTGGTGGGAGATATGACGCTCTTCATGATTTCCAATGGACTTACTGCAAAAGATGTTTTAGAAAAAGGAGAAACGCTTTCGTTCCCTGAATCGGTGCAGGGATTTTTCAAAGGAGATTTAGGACAACCTCCCGGAGGATTTCCAAAACAATTACAAAAATTAGTTCTGAAAGATAAAAAGCCATTTACCACCCGTCCGAATTCGCAACTCAAGCCGGTTGACTTTGAAAAAGAGTTTGAAGAATTCAAAATAAAATTTAAAGAAAACGATTTGGGCAGGCCGCTCTACATCACGGATTTTCTTTCCTATAAAATGTATCCGAAAGTTTTTGAAGATACTTTCAAAAAATGGACTGAGTTTGGATTCGTGTCGCGCATTCCAACGAAAAACTTTTTCTATGGCATGGATTTGAACGAAGAAACAATTATTGACTTCGCTCCGGGAAAATCAATCATTGTAAAACTTCTTTCAATCGGTCCGGCAAAAGAAAACGGAATGCGAACTGTCTTCTTCAAAGTGAACGGGCAAACCCGCAACATCGAAGTGCTTGACCGCTCGCTGAATATTAAAAAAGAAGAAAATCAGAAAGCAGAATCCGGCAATCCCAAACATTTGGGCGCGCCTTTACAGGGAATGCTTTCAAAAATTTTCGTGAAGAAAGGACAAAAGGTGAAAAAGAACGAACCGCTTTTCGTCATCGAGGCGATGAAGATGGAAACAACTGTTACTGCTCCAGTTGAGTTTGAAATCAAAAACATTACTCTGAAAGAAGGAGTCAGAGTAAGTGCGGATGACTTGGTGGTGGTTGTTAATTAATTTTTACATTTGCCCCCTATATGACAAATGTAATGGAGGAATTGATTATAAAAGGCACTGAGTATTCTCCCGAAGTTGTTTTCATTCCTAAGAATCATCAGTTCAAAATCTCCGGCTGGTCGCGCCCCGAAAGCCCGTTCAAATTTTACGAGCAGGTATTTAAATGGATTGATGAGGAAGGGAATAAATATTTGAACAATGAAACAGTAAATTTCCAGATAGATTACTTCAACACGCCTTCTGCAAAAATGATTCGTCACATGTTTGAAAAGTTTGACGCGCTTTGCAACAGCGGCATTAAAATAAATGTGAACTGGTATTATGATGACATTGAATCGAAAGAAGAATTTGAGTACGAGTTTGCGCAGGGATTAAAATTTCCAATCACGTATATAGCCAACGAACAATAATATTATTACTATGGAAGCCATTTTTATTAAAGCCACCGATGTTTCACCCGAAGTTATTTTCAGCCCTGCCGATAAAAAATTTTCAATCTCGGGATGGTCGCGCCCTGAAAGCCCGTCAAAGTTTTATGCTCCCATTGCAAAATGGATTGAGGAACATGGAGAAAAACAATTGAACGGTGCGACAATAAATTTCAAAATAGAATATTTCAATACGCCTTCCGCGCGCGTGCTCCGCGAAATCCTTGACCAATTGGAAAATCTTCATAAGAAAGGAGTGAAGGTAGGAGTGAATTGGTATTACGATGATGAAAGCTCCAAAGAAGAATTCGAATATGAATTTGCGCAGGGGCTGACAATTCCCATCAATTTCATAGAGAAGAATTAATTTTTCCATCTTACTTTTCAAGCAATTACACCCGTTTTCAAGCTTATTTTAAATTATATGTATATACATATAATATTAATACATACATTTGCTTTATGAAATTAGAAGAGGAAATAAAGCAAAGTAAGTTTAAGAATGAATACCACAAGTTAGGAGTGAATATTATTTACACTGCCAACTGGCTCTCACATCATCACAGCAGGCAGTGTAAAGAGTTTGAAATTACTCCTGAGCAGTTCAACATCCTCAGAATTCTCCGCGGGCAACATCCGAACCCGGCAACGGTGAATCTTTTAATTGAGCGCATGCTGAATAAAATGTCAAACGCTTCGCGCCTGGTGGAGAAGTTGAGGAAGAAAGGATTGGTGGAAAGAAAAATTTCAAAAGAAGATAGAAGAGCTTGTGAAGTATTAATTACAAAGAAAGGATTGGACTTGCTGAAGGAAATGGATATTGCAGAAAAGGAAATGATTAAACTGATGTCGCACCTTTCGGATTCAGATGTAAAGAAAGCAAATAATATTTTAGATAAGTTGAGAAAGTAAAAAAATTTAAACTAATGTATGTACGTACATATAATGTAAAAACAAACAATAACTGCCACAGATTTCTCTAATGGGCACAGATTTATCTGTGATAATCTGTGCAATCAGTGGCTAAAACCAACAACAAAATGAAAAATCAAAATTCAGGAGAAACAATCTCCACAGCAAAACAAAACGTGTATGATGTCGATGCAAAACTTAGCCGCCTCGAATGGAGGGGCAAAAAGATTGGAGGAGAACATTCAGGAATCATTTCTCTTTCCAGCGGAAAAATTTACAGGGAGGACGGAAAAATTTCCGGAATTTTTGAAATTGACATAGCGAGTATTTCCAGCACCGACCTTGCAGGAGGGTGGAAAGAAAAACTGGATGGGCATTTAAAGTCAGAAGATTTCTTTGGCGTGGAAAAATTTCCCAAAGCAACACTGGAGATTATGGAAGCAGTTCCTGCAGGGAAAGAGTATCGCGTGAACGCGAACTTAACCATCAAGGGAAAAACACATCCCGTGGAATTCAGCGCAGGAATTAAATTCGAAGAAAATACAATCTCAGCAGAAGGCGAAGTAATTATTGACCGTTCGAAATACGATGTACGTTACGGCTCTAAATCATTCTTCGCGAACATTGGCGATAAAATGATTCATGATGATTTTGCTGTGAAGTTTCATATCATTGCCACGAAATAAAATGGACAGAAGAAAATTCATCATCAATTCAGTAATCGGCACAGGCGCTATGGTAACACTCAATTCATTCATGAAAGATTTTGCAGACGAAAAATCTGCGGAGAAAATGCCTGTACTTTTTGTCGGGCACGGAAACCCCATGAATGCGATTGAGAAAAATGAGTATCACAACAAATGGACGGAACTGGGAAAAGCATTACCGAAACCTAAAGCGATTCTTGTTGTGTCGGCTCACTGGCTTACGAAAGGAACAAAAGTTACCGCGATGGAAAAACCAAAAACCATTCACGACTTTGGTGGATTCCCCGATGAACTTTTCGCGCAGCAATATCCCGTGAAAGGTTCGCCTGAGTTCGCAAAGGAAACACAGTCGCTTATTACGAAAACAAAAGTGCAATCTGATTTTGAATGGGGGCTCGACCACGGAACATGGAGCGTTTTACTGCCGATGTTTCCGAATGCCGATATTCCTGTTTTCCAACTGAGCATTGATTATTCGCAACCACCACAGTTTCATTATGAACTCGCCAAAGAACTTTCCGCGCTGAGAAAAAAAGGCGTGCTCATTATCGGGAGCGGAAACATCGTTCACAATCTCGGAATGATTGACTGGGGCGGGAAACCTTACGACTGGACGATTGAGTTCGATGCGAAGATCAAACAGTTCATTGACGAACAAAATCATTCTGCCATTATTAATTACGATAAACTCGGTACAATCGCAAAACTTGCGGTGCCCACCAACGACCATTACCTTCCTCTTCTCTACTCGCTGGCGCTGCAGGAGAAAAATGAAAATGTTTCTTACTTCAATGAAAAATGCGAGATGGGTTCCGTAAGCATGCGTTCACTTTTAATTCAATAAAAAATATGTCAGTCACCATCATTCCAAAAGAACAACAGGCACATGGCGCTTTCGATGGAGGAAAAATTCTCGAGCGCAAGCCCATTGGCTTTCCACAGGACGGAGGAAAAGTCCGCCCGTATTCAACATTATTTTACTGGGCGCATGCATGGAGTGAAAAAGGCGGATTGATTGGCGAACATCCACACAAAGGTTTTGAGATAATGTCCTTTGTTCTCACCGGAGAAATTGAGCATTACGACAGCAAACTGAAGGGATGGAAAAAATTAAAAGCAGGTGATGTGCAAATCATTCGTGCAGGAAGCGGTATTACTCATGCAGAGAAAGTAAACGGCTCAGCATCCATTTTCCAAATCTGGTTCGACCCGGATTTGAACAAAACTCTTTCCCAACCCGCTTCATACAATGATTACACGGGAGATAGTTTCCCTGTTTTTGAAGATAAAGAATCAAAAGCTAAAGTGATGGTGGGTGGAACACAAGTAATAATGGACAGCAAAGTAGATTACATCCAGGAAATTACTTTTTATGTTTCCGAAAAAAATTTTCCGCTGAAAGAAGATTCCGTTTATTCTTTTTTTCTTCTCGAAGGTTCGCTTGAAGTGAACGGACAAAAGATGAGTGAAGGGGATTATGCCATTGCAAAACAGGAAACAGAAATGAAATTTACTTTCATCGAAAAAAATTCCCGCATCTTCATTATCAAAACTCCGCTTGAACCGGGCTTTGATACCTATGCGAAAATGATGGGGAATTAAAAAAGGCATTTCCCTGCATAAGAAATACAAATTCTGCCATCAGTTACAAAAATTCTTAGAGCAGAATTTAAAGTTCTTCCTTCCTTTTTTAAAATTCCACCATAAGAAAATAAAATTCTTCCATCAGTTTTTGAAATTCCACCTTCTATTTTTTAAATTCTTCTCGTAGAAAAAGATATTCTACCAGTAGGAAATAATATTCTTCCGGTAGAAAAAGAAATTCTACCAGAAGAAAATAAAATTCTTCCCCCCTTTTTTGAAATTCTGATGGCTGTTTTTTCTAAACTGCCTGCTGCCAATTGCCTACTGCCGTTCTATTGCTGTGTAAACGGAAAAGGATTGCTCGGTTTGCTCTTACCCGCAGCGTTAATGGCATATACGCGCACAAAAATTTTTGCGGTAACATTCGGGATAATCAACTTTGTGCTTGACACTGCCTCCAAAACTGTTTTCCACGATTCCTCATTGTCGGGAGTGGTGGTGGTTTGAGCGGAATATGTATTTCCTTTCGTAGATTTTTGCGTGGCTTTTTCAGCGGCAAGGGCTTTTTTCTTTTTGCGGTCTAAAAATATTTTTGCGGTGTGCGCCTCCTTGCCTTCGGTTATTTTTTTAATCACCGGAGAATCGGGCACTGCGCTTTTCTGCGGCTGCGCGTTGTTGTCGAAGCCCGATTTATTAATAACGGTCAAATCACCATTGGCAATTTGTTTTACATATGGGCGAAGTTTCAGGTTGAGCATGTCATACACCGCTTTGCTCTGCGCGTTTCTGTCCTGCACCTTTTGCGAATTGCCTTTTGCCTGCCCTATGAGCAAGCCAAGTAAATCGTTTGCATTTTTAAAACCCACCACGGTGCTTGGTGGCGGAGGCGAGTTAAGCGGAATGGGCGGTGTTACAAAAATAGTTGCATTCGCATAAACGCCTTGCGTGATTACGCGCGTGGCTATTTCGTTCACCAATAAAAAATCTTTTGCCGTGCAGTGCATAGCCGGCTCGTTGGGGTGTTTGGATGCCATAGGTTTGAAGTTAGAATGTGATTGATTTAGGTATGTGAAAAAATTTTTACGAATATACTTTTCGGTATAGCATACAATATGTCGTGTTTAAGACATTCTCTATAAATAAAGCCGGCTTGAATGACTTTTGTAAGAAACAAAACACCATGAAAAAAAACAAAAGCCGGGCGGTAGATTTAATTTATGCCGAAGTAATTCTACTGAACATGGCGGGAATTGCCGACAAAGAAATAGGCGCGCGCATTGTAAAAAAATGCACCGAGCGAAACGTATCGCGCCACAAGAAAGCCATTATGGATATTTATTGCAGAGAAGGTTTTCGGGATATGTCGGTGGTGGTGGAAAAAGTTACCTCCAGCGGATTCATTCACACGCTGCTCGAACTTTTTAAAGACAGGCATCCCGATGCCGTTGCCGCCATCAGCCGCAAATTTACGCACACCAAAAAAGAAGAAAACGGCAAAACAGTTTTTTATGTTTGCGAAGCAGAAGAACAGGTGAAAGGCAATTAATATTTTTTGCTTGTGTAAAGGGTATCTGTATTTTTGCGAATACATCTCACAGAGTCCCGAAGCGGAGACTCTGCTGCGACAGAAAGTAATTAGGCACAATGCAAAAAAAACCAAAACAACAGGTACAGTTTTTCAACGGCAGACAAAAACTATTTCCGTAAGTAGTTTTTGTCGGGTAATTATATGCCCGATTTTACTTTGCATACAATTACAAAAATTATAATCAGAGCAAGAATGAAAATTAAATTTTGTGTGTTAAAATTTTTCATGTGATTTTGTTTTTTTGTTATACTTGATTTTGAAGACGCAATGTACAAATCAAAAACATAAAGACATACATAGCTGAAAAATATATTTTGGATTTGTATTAATTACTTAATACAAAATTTACAAATGTTAATTAAGTAACAAGAAATTAATAGATGAAACAACTTATTTTATATTTTTTAATGTTTCCCATTGCGGTTACTGCTCAGCAAAACAATAAAATTGATTCTTTGAAAAAAGTTCTTCTCACCGCAAGTGACGATACGAATAAAGTGAATGCGCTGAATGAACTCAGTAAGGAATTTAAAAGCAATAATCCTGACACCGCAATTTACTTTGCAAAGAATGCTGGCTTGTTGGCAGAAAAAATAAATTACAAAAAAGGAATTGCAGAATCTGAACTCTGGCAGGGCACGGCAATTACCAATCTCGGCAAATACGAAGAGGCATTACAATATCTCCACAAAGCAATTGAAATATTAATTTCTCTTTCTAATAATAAATTGGCTCTTGCGCGAGCTCACAACGGCATCGGAAATATTTATACTCTGCAAGGCAATTATCCCGAAGCCCTGAAAGAACATTTTGCCTCTCTTAAAATAAAAGAAGAAATAGGAGATAAAAAAGGCATTGCCGGTTCTCATGGCAACATCGGAAATATTTATATGTATCAAGGCAATTACCCGGAAGCCCTGAAAGAACTTTTCGCTGTTTTGAAAACCTTTGAAGAAATTGGAGATAAAAATTTCATTGCCATGTCTCACAACAGTATCGGAAATATTTATTACGCCCAAAGCAATTACCCCGGAGTTAACCCTCTAGAGCGTGATTCCTTGTTCAACAGGGCGCTTAAAGAACATTTTGCTGCGCTGAAAACAAGAGAAGAAATTAAAGATAAGCAGGGCATTGCCACTTCTCACAATAACATCGGAGCTATTTATTATGACCAAGGAAATTATCCCGATGCCCTGAGAGAGCATTTTGCTTCCCTGAAAATAATGGAAGAAATTGGAAATAAATATGGCATTGGCTCTTCTCATAAAAACATTGGAGAAACATACATAAAGCAAGGCAAAGCAAAAGAAGGAAAAGAAGAACTGGAAAAGAGCTTGGCATTAAGCAAAGAAACAGGCAGCAAAGATGGCATTAAAGAAAGTTACGCGGGGCTTGCAAAAGCCGATAGCGCGCTTGACAATTATAAAAGCGCGTATAACAATTATAAACTATATATTATATATAAGGATAGCTTACTCAACGAAGAGAATACCAAAAAAAGCGTTCGTGCGCAAATGAATTATGATTTTGATAAAAAAGAATCCCTTGCCAAAGCCGAGCAGGAAAAAAAAGATGCAATAGTTGAAGAAGAAAAGCGCAGGCAAAAAATGTTTTTATTTTCTGTTATTGGCGGCTTGTTATTAGTGGTAGTTTTTTCAGGTTTTCTTTTTAACCGTTTTAGAGTAACACAAAGGCAAAAGAAAATAATTGAAAAACAAAAACTGCTTACCGATGAGAAAAATAAAATCATTGAAGAAAAAAATAAAGACATTACTGATAGCATTAACTACGCGCAGCGCATACAAAGAGCGTTGCTTGCGAGTGATGGTTTGCTAAACAAAAACCTTGGCGAGCATTTTGTTTTATTCAAGCCAAAAGATATTGTGAGCGGAGATTTTTATTGGGCAACAGAATCAGTTGGCAGTAAGCAGTTGGCAATAGGCAATGAAACAACAAATAGATTCTACTTAGCAGTTTGTGATTCGACCGGACATGGTGTTCCGGGACTTTCATGAGTTTACTTAACATTTCTTTTCTCAACGAGGCAATCAATGAAGAAGAGTTAGTTCAGCCGAATGAAGTATTTAATCATGTTCGCCAGCGGTTGATTGAAAATATTTCTCAGGATGGAGGGAAGGATGGAATGGATGGCATCTTGATAAGTCTCAAGTCACAAGTTTCAAATTCCAAATCCCAAGAAAACAGCCAGGTTCAAATATCCTATGCGGCAGCGCACAATGCGCCTATACTTATTCGCAACGGAGAGTTAACTGAATTAGAAGCGGACAAGATGCCTGTTGGCGCAGGAGATAATAAAGATTCTTTCACACATTATTCCCTCCCGCAAACTCCTCCCCTGACGGGGGAGGTTGGGAGGGGGCAAGGCATTCTGTATCTCTACACCGATGGCTTTGCCGACCAGTTTGGCGGACCTAAAGGAAAGAAGTTCAAATACAAACCGCTCAATGATTTATTATCGGTAAACAGTTCCAAACCCATGGCGGAACAAAAACTTATTCTCGAAAAAACATTTGAGGATTGGAAAGGCAACTTAGAACAAGTGGATGATGTACTTATAATCGGTATAAAAGTTTAAATGGTTGTGCGCTCTAATACGCCAGTATCGGGCTGAGCCACTTCTCCGCTTCTTCTACAGAAATATTTTTCCGCTTCGCGTAATCTTCCACCTGGTCTTTCTGAATTTTCCCTGTTCCGAAATAATAAGATTCAGGATGAGAAAAATATAATCCGCATACAGCAGCTGTCGGAAACATCGCCATGCTTTCAGTCAAAATAATCCCTGTATTCTTTTCTGCTTCGAGTAAATCAAAAAGAGTTTTCTTCTCTGTATGATCCGGCTGCGCAGAGTAACCCGGTGCAGGACGAATGCCCTGATATTTTTCCCGGATCAAATCTTCGTTGGAAATATTTTCATCTTTCGCGTAGCCCCATAATTCTTTTCTCACTTTCAAATGCATGAGTTCCGAAAATGCTTCCGCTAATCTGTCTGCAAGTGCCTTCAGCATGATGGAAGAATAATCATCGTGATTTTTTTCAAACTCTTTTAATTTTTTCTCTATGCCGATTCCGGTTGTAACGGCAAAGGCACCAATGAAATCATTTTCGGGTTTTACAAAATCAGATAGAGCAACATTTTTTTGTCCGCTTGGCTTTTTTGTCTGCTGACGGATGGTATGAAAAACAGTTTTATTTTTTGTTTCGCTCAAAACAATATCATCTCCCACCGCTTTAGCAGGGTAAAACCCGACAACCGCATTTGCCTGAAGCCATTGCCCTTCAATAATTTTTTTCAGCATTGCTTGAGCGTCATTAAAAAGTGTTTTTGCTTCTGCTCCGCGTTCTTTGTCATCAAATATCTTCGGGTAAGTTCCTTTCATTTCCCAGCTATGGAAAAACGGAGTCCAGTCAATAAACTTTGCTATTTCTTCGAGCGGATATTTTTTAAATGCTTTGTTCCCAATGAAACTCGGCTTTATAGAAATGGCAGAGCTATTCAGCGAAAATTTATTTTCTCTTGCCTTTTCAAGTGACAAATAAATATTCTGAGAGCCGGATTTTTTATTCTGCTCGCGGATTCTATCATATTCATCACGAACATTTTTAACAAAATCTTTTTGCATTGCTTTCGAAACCAGATTTCCTACAACAGGTACGCTTCGCGAAGCATCGTTCACATGCACCACGGGGAATTTATAGTTCGGTTCTATCTTCACTGCCGTATGAACCTTTGATGTTGTCGCACCGCCAATGAGAAGCGGAATATCAAATCCCTGTCGCTCCATTTCTTTGGCAACATGCACCATTTCATCCAGCGATGGAGTGATGAGTCCGCTCAGTCCGATAATGTCTGCATTTTCTTTTTTTGCTGTCTCTAAAATTTTATCACATGGCACCATCACGCCCAGATCAATAATCTCATAGTTGTTGCAGGCAAGCACAACCCCCACAATATTTTTTCCAATGTCGTGCACATCGCCTTTCACCGTAGCGAGAACAATTTTTCCTTTCTTTTCTCCTTTTGTTTTTTCCGCTTCAATGTAAGGAGTGAGATGTGCAACGGCTTTTTTCATCACGCGCGCGCTCTTCACAACCTGCGGTAAAAACATTTTCCCGCTGCCAAATAAATCTCCAACCACTCCCATTCCGTTCATCAGCGGTCCTTCAATGACTTCAATTGCTTTCGAACAATTTTTTCTCGCTTCTTCGGTATCCAATTCGATGTAATCTGTAATTCCTTTTACGAGTGAATGCGTAAGTCGTTCCTGAACATTTCCCTTTCTCCATTCTTCATCCTTCGCGTCTTTTTGTTTTCCTTTTCCTTTTATTGTTTCGGCATACGTAACTAATTTCTCCGTGGCTTCTTCTTTTCTATCCAGCAAAACATCTTCAACTAACTCCAAAAGTTCTTTCGGAATTTCATCATACACCTGCAACTGTGAAGGATTCACAATACCCATATCCATTCCTTCTTTGATAGCGTGATATAAAAACGCGGAGTGAATCGCTTCACGCACCAAATCATTTCCGCGAAACGAAAACGAAACATTGCTCACGCCTCCGCTGATTTTTGCAAAAGGAAGATTTTGTTTTATCCATTTTGTAGCACGGAAATAATCGAGCGCGTTTTTTCTATGCTCTTCCATTCCGGTTGCAACAGGAAAAATATTCGGGTCAAAGATTATATCCTGCGGAGGAAACTTCACCTGTTCTGTAAGAATTTTATACGCGCGTTCGCAAATCTGGATTCTCCGCTCGTAAGAATCGGCTTGCCCTTGTTCGTCAAATGCCATGACGACAGTTGCCGCGCCATACTTCTTAACAATTTTCGCCTGGCGGATAAATTCTTTTTCGCCTTCCTTCATCGAAATGGAATTCACGATTCCTTTTCCCTGAATGCATTTCAGTCCCGCTTCAATCGCGTGAAACTTGGACGAATCCACCATGATGGGTACTTTAGAAATATCCGGCTCACTCGCAATGAGGTTACAGAATTTTGTCATCGCTTCAATCGCATCCAGCATACCTTCGTCCATACAAATGTCAATCACCTGAGCACCGCCTTCGACTTGTTCGCGGGCAACAGTGAGCGCTTCATCATATTTTCCATCAAGAATAAGTTTTGCGAATTTGCGAGAGCCAGTAACATTTGTCCGTTCACCAACATTCATGAAATTAGAATCAGGGCGATACGTAACTGCTTCCAGTCCACTCAAACGCAAATAGGGTTCCACTTTCGGAATTTTTCTCGGAGGAGTTTTTTTTGCGTGCTGCGCAATGTGACGAATGTGATCGGGAGTAGTTCCGCAGCAGCCGCCAACAATATTGATAAATCCGCTATGAAGAAAATCATCTATCTGATGACACATTGTTTCGGGCGTTTCATCGTATTCGCCAAACTGATTCGGCAATCCTGCATTCGGATAACAGGAAACAAAAAACGGAGCTTTCTCAGAAAGCTCTTCGAGATACGGTCTCATTTCTTTTGCTCCCAGCGCGCAGTTCAAACCCACGCTCAATAACTTCACATGCGAAACAGAATTCAGAAACGCTTCAACCGTTTGTCCTGACAAAGTTCTTCCGCTCGCGTCAGTAATCGTTCCCGAAACCATCACAGGAAGTTCAATATTTTTTTCTTCGAAAATATTTTGAATCGCGAAGAGTGCTGCTTTTGCATTAAGCGTATCGAAAATAGTTTCAACTAAAATCAAATCAACTCCGCCATCAATTAAACCTCGTAACTGTTCTGAATAGGTTTCAACCACTTCATCAAAAGTCACAGCGCGAAAACCCGGGTCGTTCACATTCGGGGAAAGAGAAAGAGTTTTGTTTGTAGGGCCGAGAGCACCAGCAACAAAACAGTTGGCAGTTGGCAGTCGGCAGTCGGCAAGAAATTCTGTAACAGCAGCACGTGCGATTTTCGCTGCTTCTAAATTAATTTCATACGCCAAACTTTCCATCTTGTAATCTGCGAGAGAAATTTTCTGCGCGTTGAAAGTATTCGTCTCAATAATATCAGCGCCAGCTTTCAAATATTCGAGGTGAATGTTTTTGATAATATCAGGCTGAGTGAGAACGAGCAAATCGTTGTTACCTTTCAAATCAGATTTCCAATCGGCAAAACGTTTCCCGCGATAATCCGCTTCACTCAACTTGTGCTGCTGAATCATCGTTCCCATTGCTCCGTCAATGACGAGAATGCGTTCGGTTAATATTTTTCTTATATCATTCATGTTCAAAAAAAAATCTCCACTGGTTTGTCAGAGGAGATTATAATATTTTGTTTTATAATTTCTGACTTATCTTTCTACGATTTGGCACCGTTTTCCCGATAAATCGGGACTGGTTGTCAAGGCTTCATCGGGCGTCTCCCTCTGCCTTTCGTGATAAGTAATTAAAAAGAAAGTTATGCAAATATACACAAGAGAAACGAATGGGCAAAAATCACTTTTTTACCCGCATGAATTTGCTTTTCACAAAATCAACAATCTGTTTGCGGAAAAAAAATCCAAGAAGAAGATAAGGCATAGCAAGGAGATAAAGAATTCCTGTATTAAGTTTTTTCCCGACAGTTCCTGTATTTGCACCGTCAGTTGCAATTTTTCGGCACATGGAACATTGAGCGATGGAATCATCAGCAAGAATAACTACAAGAACAATTATGCCAAGTATTATCAGCAGATATGTCCATTTGAATTTCATTAATCAAATATAAGAAGAAAACTATTGAGGATAATACGGTGAAATCATAAAGTAAACAACCACTCCTGTGATGGTGACATAGAGCCAAATCGGATAACTCCAGCGGACAATTCTTCTGTGCTGCGGAACTTTCATATTCAATCCGAAATAAAATGACATTAATATGAAAGGAAGAATCAGCGCGGCAAGAAAAATATGTGTGAGCAAAATGAATAAATAAATTGGACGCAAATTATTTTCAGCAGGGAATTTTGTTTCTTCAGAAAAGAAATGATAGAGAATGTATGAAACCAAAAACAGACATGAAAGAAAAAATGCTGTGATGTTTATTTTTTTGTGTGTTGAAATTTTTTTCTGTTTGATAAAATACAATGAAGCAAGAAGAAGGACCGAACAAGTTCCGTTCAGCGTTGCATTCAAGGGAGCAAGATATTTTACAAAGTCAGGGACATAATCCGGTTTTGGAATTATATTGAGGATTACTACGACTGCAAATACGACAAAGGAAATAATTATGCTCAGTATGAAAAATTTTTTGTCATTCATAGTTAATGTTTTTGATAAAGTTGAGGTTTCCCGTTTTTCGCTTCGTATTCAGCGCCAAGAATTTTTATATCGTTGATTAATTTATTTACTGCGGTTGTATCTGTTCCATCATAATAGCCGCGAATTCTTTTTTCTTTATCCACCAGCACAAATAGTTCGCTGTGCAGAAATCCGCCAGGCGCGCGCGGGTCTTCATCTACGGCAAGTTTATAGCCGTCAACTCCAATATCGTAAATATCTTTTTTATTTCCTGTAACAAGCGACCATTTTTTTGAATCTGCATGAACGAGTTCAGAATATTTTTTAAGAACCGGAACACTGTCGTGAACCGGATTTACGCTATGAGAAATAATTCTGAAGTCAGAATTTTTCTGCGTAACCACATTTACTTTTTCCAAGTTGAACATCATCTTCGGGCAAATGGTGGGACAAGTTGTGAAAAAGAAATCAGCCACATATATTTTATTTTCAAATTTCTTTTCTGTAATAGTATCTCCATCCTGGTCAATGAATCTGAATGGAGGAATGGTATGATAAACGGTATCTGTTTTTTCTTTTCCGTCAACAACAATTGTCTTTACATCTTCAGGATAAAAAATTGGCAGGTGCATCATGTGATGTTTTCCGGAGGAGAAAAAAACATAAACCAGCGCGGGAAGCAAAAGAATAACAAGAAGCAAAATAGTTTTTTTCATACTTCAAATCAGCGAATCCCGATAGCTACCGGGACGAATCTATACGAATATACGAAAGAGAAATACAGAAAGGATAGAAAATAAAAATGAAAAATAATTTTCGCAATGTTCGTAACCTTTTGTTTTTCGAAGATTACTCGTGAGCCGTTTCTTCTGTCTGCTGCATTTGCTTAATAGGGTCAAGCAAATCGCGGAAGCCCTGCGAATAACTTCCTTCCGTGATGGCAGTCATATATATAAGGTAGACAACAAACAACGCATACGGGCCAAGAATTGCCCAGCGGAGCCATTTGCTTTCATCGCCAAGATGCATGAACGCCATCACGATGTAGCCCGCTTTCACAAGCGTGAATGTGACGAAGAAAATTATCAAGTATGTTTTTGAAATGTGCATGGATTCGTGAATGGATTTCCATTTCCAGCCGACAAAAAGTTCGATGAGCGTTACAACCAATAAAAGCCAGAACACCTGCATGAGATGTTTTCTTACGCCAACGCCTGCATCTGCATCGTGCTGCGCGATGCGTTCATAATCGGGAAAGCCATCTTGAAATTCCATAAATTATTTTTTATAATGTTTAGAGTAAATAAAAAAATGTGAACACGAACACCCAAACCAAATCCACGAAGTGCCAGTACAATCCTGTCTTCTCCACCCATTCATAATGTCCGCGCTTTTCGAAAACACCATTGTATGCCATCAGGAAAGTAACGATGTTAATCACTACTCCGCTGAAAACGTGAAAGCCGTGAAAGCCCGTCACACCAAAAAAGAAATTTGCGTAGTGTGGTGTTACGGAATATTCATTGTAGTGAAGATTGGCTCCGCGAAAAACCTGTTCAACCCATTGTCCGTCTACTAACATCCACCTGTAAGCACCGTGTTCGGAGCCATTGATAAAAATTGACCACTCCCAAACCTGCGAGAGAAGAAAAATTAATCCGCCAACAATGGTGAGCCCAAGCCAGAGAAGAACTGCTTTTTTATCGCAGCGATGACCGGCTTCCACAGCGAGCACCATGGTAACAGAACTTAAAATCAAATCGAAAGTCATCCATCCCACATAGACAAGTGGAAGGTGCGCGTGCGTGAACGGAAAATGCGTGAACACATCAGTGGAAGCGGGCCAAATGTCGGCATATTTATGGCGAAAAAATCCGAGCGCAACCAAAAGTCCGGAAAAAGTCAGCGCGTCTGAAATCAAAAAGAACCACATGAACATTTTTCCCGAACTGATTCCCATCGGAGAAGTTCCACCTCCCCATCCTTGCGGTTTTGCTATTGCATGCGACATAAAAAATTTAGAGTTTAAATATTTTATCTACTAATTTACTAATCGCTACTAATGTACTAATGACAGCCACTTTCATTTCGTATTTTTCGTACCGTTTCGTTTTTCCTCCGAAGGAGTCCCTTCGGGAGAAGATTACCGAGCAAAGTATAAGAACAAAAACAAATACACCCAGAGCAAATCAAGAAAGTGCCAAAAAATAGAAGCCAGTTGCAAACCTAATAAATTTTTTGAATGATATATTTCCCGGAAAGATTTTATACAAACAAATATTAACATACCGATTCCTCCTGTCAAATGTACAAGATGTGCGCCTGAAATTACATAAAGGAAAGAGCCCGCAGGATTGCTTCCCTGTCCACCGATAAAAATTCCCTGCGCAACCAATGCTTTCCATGCGAGGAACTGGCAAACTATAAAAGTGAATCCGAGAAAAAGTGTGAGAAGCATTCCCAGTTTTACTCCGGAGAAATTATCTTTCTTCGCAGATTGATAAGCAAAAATCATGGTGAAACTGCTTGCAATAATTACAACAGTGCTCACATAAAAAATTTTTGGAAGTTCAAACGTAAGCCACCCCGGATCTCCTCTTCGCACCATGTAAGCGCTCGTGAGTCCGCCAAAAATCATGCACATGGAGATAATGGCAAGCCACATCATCGGCTTGTAAGAGCGTTGGCGAATAGATTCTTTTTCTTCTGTGGAAATTTCCATATACTATAAATGGAAGGATAGAAGGGTGGAATAATGGAAGAACATGGGCTGTTGACCAACCTTCCAACTTTCCACTATTCCATTCTTCCTTTCTTTTTTCATCCTAACAAAATTGCAAGTTGAACAATGGGTAAGTATGCAAACGAGCCGAACATTACTTCACGGGCAGATTTAATGGAACAATCTCTGTACAATTTAATGGACTGATAGAAAAAAATAATTCCGCAGATTGAAATAATCAGCGGAGCAAAAAAAGTTGCCGTCATTTTAAACAGCACGGGAATCATGCTGATGAGAAGAAGAAACAAAGTGTAAATCAAAATCTGGAATGCGCTTGCTTTATCTCTTCCTTTCGAAGGGAGCAAATGAAACCCTGCTTTTTGATAATCATCGTGCATCACCCATGCGATTGCCCAGAAGTGCGGGAACTGCCAAACAAACTGAATCGCAAACAAAACTAATCCTGCAAATGGCATGTGCCCGAAATTTTCTGTTGCAGCAATGGCTCCAAGCAGCGGAGGAAATGCTCCGGGGAATGCTCCGACCAAAACAGCGAATGCAGTTTTTCTTTTCAGCGGAGTATACGCAAAAACATAAAGTGTAATTGAAAGCGCGCTGAGCAAACTGCTGAGCGGATTCAGAAAAAACCAGAGAATAATTAGTCCTGCAATTCCGATTACTGAAGCGAAAATAATTCCTTCGTTCACCGTCATTCTTTCCTGCGGAAGCGGGCGCATCATCGTGCGCTCCATAATTTTGTCGAAATTTCTTTCGATAATCTGATTGAAACCATTTGCTGAACCGGTTACTAAAAATCCCGCAAGCGTTAACCATCCCACTTTTGCCCAGTCAATACTTCCGTTTGAAATCAATACAAAACCAATCACTGCGGAAAAAACAACAAGCGAACTCAAACGCAGTTTGATAAACATAGCGTAATCCGTTATTTTGGAATTGGAAGTTGGCTGAGCGATGGTCTGGGACGAATTACTTTGCACAAATTTTTTTTAACGGCTCGAATATACAAAACTTGTTTTATAGAGGAGAGGAAAAGGAAAATCTAAAAATCTTTTTCTTCGAATAATTTTTTCTTTACTTCTTCGCTCACTTTGCTTTGATTATTACCTTCAGGACTATTGGCTTCCGGCTTGAGCTTTGCTAATTTTTTTGCTTTGAAGAAAAAAGGAAGTTGTGCAAGCGCAACGGCTGAAGAAAAAATTATAATAAAGGAAGCGGTAGGAGAAAGATTTCTCAAAATAATTGAAAGTGAAACGATAAAAATAGTTGCTCCGTAAAGAGTGAGTGAAGCCGAGCGATGATTCATTCCGGTGTCGAGCAGCGCGTGATGAATATGATTCCGGTCTGCTTCGAAAGGCGAAACTCCTTTTACAGTTCTGTAAACAAAAATCCGCAACGTATCAATCAGCGGGTAAGCAAGAATTGCCATGACAAAAATCGGCCGTGGAATTTCTGAAATAATGGTGTCGCTCACATTCGCATGAGGAGTTTCAATGGCTTTGATGGCAAGAACCGAAAGCATTAATCCGATAGTGGTTGAACCGGAATCGCCCATAAATAATTGCGCGGGAGAAAAATTGAAAAACAAAAATGCAAGCAGTGAACCCGCCAGCGAAAAAGATAAAAGAGACATAACAATATCCTGAGCGAGAAAAAACCAAACTCCAAATATGAAGGAAGCAATAAAACCGATTCCGGCTGCAAGCCCGTCAATCCCATCTATAAAATTCATTGCATTAATGATGACGATAATGGCGAAGAGTGAAATAAAAATACTCGACCAGAAAGGAATTTCGTCAATGTCGAAAATTCCCTGCATACTTTTTATGCGAATGTCTGCCATTAGTACAATCATTAGCGCCACCAGCACATGCGCGGCTAATCGTTTAATAGGTGAAGTGCCGATGATGTCATCTTTTACGCCCACAAAAAATAAAACGAATACGGTTGCGAGAATATATTTGAAATCATTCAGCGCGGATTTTGTTACTTCAAGCGCCAGCGCATTTTTTAAATAAGTGGAACTTCCTACATCAATGTCGAGTAAATTATCGGAAGGGAACCAAAGGACGAAAGAAAAAAATGTTCCGGCAAAAATTATAACTCCGCCAATTGTTGGAACAACGCGCTTGTGCAGTTTCCTTTCTTCAGTTGGCTCATCAAACAAGCGTTTTAGTATGGCAACTTTTATTAAGGAAGGAGTGCACAGCAAAACCACACCGAAAGCAGTAACAAAAGTGAGAAGAAGAAGTTCCAAGTGAAAAGTATTTGAGCAAATTTACGGAAAAGAAGTAAGAAGGTTACAAAGAGTTTTTAGCAGGTGAAAATTAATTCAATTAACGCTAAAATTTCTCTTTCACCTCCTCATACACTTTCCGGATTCCTTCTTCCAAACCAATTTTATACTTCCATCCAAGCTTATTAATCTTTGAAACATCCATAAGTTTGCGGGGAGTTCCATCGGGCTTTGAAGAATCGTATTTTAATTCTCCTTCGTAACTGACAATTTTCTTAATCAGAAGAGCAAGGTCTTTAATAGAAATATCATCGCCCATTCCAACATTTATCTGCCCGTCATCATTATAATTTTCCATAAGAAAAAAACAAGCATCAGCCACATCATCCGTGTGAAGAAATTCTCTTTTAGGAGTTCCGCTTCCCCAGATTTCTACAAAAGGATTTTTATTTTTTTTCGCTTCATGAAATTTTCTAAGCAGAGCAGGAAGCACGTGAGAATTATTTAAATCATAGTTATCATTCGGCCCGAATAAATTTGTCGGCATCACGGAAATAAAATTGCAGCCGTACTGTGCACGGTAAGCATCACACATTTTTATTCCAGTGATTTTTGCCACTGCATAAGGCTCATTCGTATGTTCAAGCAAACCGGTAAGCAAATATTCTTCTTTCATAGGCTGGAGAGCAAGTTTTGGATAAATGCAGGATGAGCCGAGGAACAAAAGTTTTTTCACCTTATTTTCATAGGAGGAATGAATCACATTATTCTGAATCATCAGGTTTTGGTAGATAAAATCAGCGCGGTAAGTATTGTTTGCATTGATTCCGCCCACTCTTGCTGCGGCAAGAAAAACATATTCAGGTTTTTCTTTTAAAAAAAATCCTTCACAGAAGATTGATTTGCTAAATCAAGTTCCTTGGAAGTTCTTGTAATAATATTTGTGAATCCTTCTTTCTGAAGTTTCCGCAGGATTGCAGAACCGACCATTCCTCGATGTCCGGCTAAATATATTTTGGATGTTTTTTCCACTGGCTGCTTCTTGGGATTTGGTGCTTGGAGCTTGGAGTTTGGGACTTTTACTCGTGCTGATTTAAAATATTATGCCCTCCTTCAGCAAGATATTTATCTCGTTCGAAAAGTTTTATGTCGCTCGACACCATTTCTTTTACCAAATCTGCGACTGTATATTTCGGAGCCCATCCGAGAACTTTTTTTGCCTTCGAGGCATCTCCAACAAGCAGATCTACTTCTGAAGGGCGGAAGTATTTTTCGTCAATTTCAACAATTGTTTTTCCGGAAGAAGCATCAATTCCTTTTTCATGTATTCCTTTTCCCTTCCATTCTATTTTCGCTCCTGTTTCTGCAAAAGCCATTTCAACAAATTTTCTTACAGATATTTTTTTTCCTGTTGCGAGAACAAAATCATCTGCCTCTTTTTGCTGGAGCATCAGATACATTCCTTCCACATAATCTTTCGCATGACCCCAATCGCGCTCGGCATCTAAATTTCCTAGGAAAACTTTTTTCTGAAGGCCGAGAAAAATTTTTGCAGCAGCACGGGTGATTTTTCTTGTAACAAAAGTTTCACCGCGCACAGGGCTCTCGTGATTAAATAAAATTCCGTTGCAGGCGAACATATTGTATGCTTCGCGATAATTTTTTGTAATATAAAATGCGTATGCCTTGGCAGCACCATACGGACTTCTCGGATTGAAAGGTGTAGTTTCCTTCTGTGGAATTTCTAAAACTTCTCCGTAAAGTTCAGAAGTGGATGCCTGATAGAATTTTGTTTTCTTTTCTAATTTCAGAATTCGGATTGCCTCGAGCAAACGAAGTGCGCCAATCGCGTCAGCATTCGCGGTATATTCTGGAGTTTCAAAAGAAACACGCACATGCGATTGCGCTGCGAGATTATAAATTTCATCGGGCTGCGTTTCCTGAACAATGCGAATCAAATTTGTGCTGTCGGTCAAATCTCCATAGTGAAGAAAAAACTTTACGCCTTTCTCATGCTGATCTTCGTATAAATGGTCGACACGCTGTGTGTTGAAGAGAGAACTTCTGCGTTTGATGCCGTGAACGGTGTATCCTTTTTTCAAAAGAAGGTCGGCAAGATATGCTCCGTCTTGCCCTGTAATTCCGGTGATAAGTGCAACTTTAGACATTTATTTTTTATTTTAATTTTTAATAACCCGTTTTTGAACTTCCAATATTTTCTACCGGGTGCCAGGTTGTTTTTATTTCGGTTGTATCAAGAATGAAATAGGGATTCTGAGAAGATTCGTTCAGCCAGTTTTCTTTTCGGATGAAGCAGCGTTTCACATTCAAGGAAGAATTCTCTTGAACTTTTTTTATTTCATCGGAATTTTTTCTGCAGTAAATAATTGCGTTCACATCCATATGATTGGAAAAAGGTTCGAGAAGTTCGGAAGATTTTCCTGTGAGAATATTTACAACTCCTGCGGGAACATCGGATGAATTCAAAACCTCTGCAAATGTAACTGCGCAGAGCGGTTTTGTTTCAGAAGCAAGAACCACACAGGTGTTTCCGCTGGCAATAACAGGTGTGATTACCGAAACCAATCCGATTAAAGAATTTTCTTCCGGAGCGATGAGGGAAACAACTCCTGTCGGCTCGGGAACAGAAAAATTAAAATGCGAAGATGAAACAGGATTCACTGTTGAAAAAATCTGTGAATATTTATCGCACCATCCGGAATAATAAACCAATCTGTCTATCGAAAGTGAAACTTCTTTCTCCGCATCTTTTTTGTTTCCGCCCTGCAAAATAATTTCTGAAATGAATTGTGATTTTCTTCCCTCCAGCATTTCCGCAATGCGATAAAGTATTTGTGAGCGGTTGAAAGCGTTTCTAGCACTCCATCCGGCAAATGCACCTCTTGCTGAGACAACAGCATTCCGAAAGTCTTTTTTAGAAGACAAGCAAATGTTCGCCAGCGTTTCTCCTTTTTTATTTTTCAAAGGATAAAATCTTCCGCTCTCGGTTCGCGGGAATTGCCCTCCGATATAAATCTTGTATGTTTTCTGAATGTCTATTCTTTCCATCTTCTAAATATTTAAATATGCCGCAAGTCCGTGCAGTCCACCTTCTCTTCCGAAACCACTTTCTTTAAATCCACCAAAAGGAGATGTTGGGTCAAACTTATTGTATGTGTTCGCCCACACTACTCCTGCTTTTAATTTGGATGTAAGATTAAAAATCTTCGAACCTTTATCCGTCCATACGCCTGCTGAAAGTCCATAGGGAATGTTGTTTGCTTTTTCGATTACTTCTTCAACCGTTCTGAAAGTTTGCACAGCGAGAACGGGACCAAAAATTTCTTCCTGAACAACTCTGTGTGATTGCGAAGTGTTTAAAAATAAAGTCGGCTTACAGAAAAATCCTTTTGATGGAACACTGCAAGATGACTGATAAAAATCTGCTCCTTCATTTTTTCCGATGTCAATGAATTTATTTATAGTTTCCAATTGCGATTTGGAATTTATCGCGCCAATGTCAGTGTTTTTATCCAGCGGATTTCCGACAATTAACGTTTCCATTCGGTCTTTCAATTTTCGAATCACAATATCAGCAACGCCTTCTTGCACAAACAAACGCGAACCCGCGCAACAAACATGTCCCTGATTAAAAAATATTCCGTTGATGATTCCTTCCACCGCCTGATCAATGGGAGCGTCTTCAAAAATTATATTGGCGGCTTTTCCTCCGAGTTCGAGCGTTGCTTTCTTTTTTGTTCCGGCAATTGCCTTTTGAATAATTTTTCCGACATCAGTTGAGCCGGTGAAAGCAATTTTGTCTATGTCGGGATGATTTACAATCGCAGCACCTGTTCTTCCGGCACCGGTGATAATATTCACCACTCCATCGGGTAAGCCGCTTTCAGAAATCAGTTCGGCAAGTTTGAGGGCGGTGAGTGAAGTGGTTTCGGCAGGCTTCAGCACGACAGTATTTCCACAAGCGAGCGCGGGAGCAATTTTCCATGCAGCCATCAGCAGAGGGAAATTCCAGGGAATAATTTGCCCGGCTACACCAAGTGGTTTTGGTTTTCTGTTTGGAAAAGCATATTCTAATTTATCCGCCCAACCGGCATAGTAGAAAAAATGATTTGCGGCAAGCGGAATATCAATGTCGCGCGATTCGCGGATGGGTTTTCCTCCATCCATTGATTCAATCACAGCAAATTCGCGTGCGCGTTCCTGAAGCAGACGGGCAATTCTGTAGATATATTTTCCTCTTTCTTTCGCGGAAATTTTGCTCCACTCTTTAAATGCTTTTCGCGCTGACTTCACTGCATTGTCAACATCCTTTTCGTCCGCATCAGCGATTTCCGAAATTTTTTCTTCGGTGGCTGGATTTATAGTATCAAAATATTTTTTTGAATTCGGTTTTACAAATTCTCCTCCGATAAACAAATCGTATTGCTTCTTCAGATTAATGTGCGAAGTGCTTTCTGGCGAAGCAGAATATTCCCAATCTGTTTTAAAATTTATTTTCGATTCTCTTTCTTTTACTTTCATGATTTAATCTTTTGAAAAATATTCTGCACTCTGATAAACTCCCGAAACTTCTTTCTGCAATTGCATAAGTATATCATTGGCTAAACTGCTCGCACCAAAACGAAACCATTCGTTACTGAGCCAGGCATTTCCCAGAGTTTCTTTCACCATCACGAGATATTGCAAAGCATTTTTTGCTGTGGAAATTCCGCCTGCGGGTTTCATGCCTATCATTTTTCCGGTGCTGTAATAAAAATCACGGATGGCTTCGAACATTACTAAAGTCACGGGCATTGTCGCGGCAGGAGAAATTTTTCCGGTAGAAGTTTTTATGAAATCCGCACCTGCATGCATGGCAATTTCACTTGCCTTGCGGACGTTATCCAAAGTGGAAAGTTCTCCTGTTTCAAGAATAACTTTTAGCCGTGCATTTCCGCATGCTTCTTTCACTTCAGCAATTTCATCGAATATATAATTATAATTGCCTTCCAGAAATTCTCCGCGGGAAATTACCATGTCCACTTCATCGGCTCCGCTCTCAACTGCAAATTTTGTATCAGAGATTTTTATTTCAGTAGTTGTTTGTCCGCTGGGAAATCCTGTGGCAACTGAAGCAACTTTAATATTTGTTCCTTGTAAAGATCGTTTCGCAATTTTCACCATCGTAGGATAAACGCAAACTGCAGCAACGGTGGGAAGGTTTTCAATTTCATCGTGCAGGTGAGCGGCTTTGTAACACATCTGTTTTACTTTTCCTTCGGTATCTTTTCCTTCTAGCGTTGTCAAATCAATCATGTTCAAGGCCAGTTTCAACCCTTGGACTTTGGATTCTTTCTTTATGCTTCTTGAGCAAAATCTCGCAACGCGTTCTTCAACGCCAACTTGGTCGATGCGGGGCAGTTTAGTCAGGTTTGGAAATTCAGCCACTGATTGCACAATTATCAATGATTAAAATGAGTTTCAAAGATAGCCATATTTCGTACTTTCGTTCATTCATTTTACGATATGCTTGAAGATAAAACATCCGCCCGTACTGAACTTTCTTCCCTTGGAGAGTTCGGTTTGATAAAACATATTTCAAAACATGTGCTACTCAATAATGAATCATCCATAGCGGGAATTGGTGACGATGCAGCTGTGATAAAATATGCGGAAGGGAAACAGACGGTTGTCACAACAGACATGCTGATGGAAGGAGTTCATTTTGATTTGACATACTGCCCGCTAAAACATCTCGGTTATAAAGCAGTTTCTGTAAATGTTTCTGACATTTATGCGATGAATGCTTTGCCAAAACAGATTTTAGTTTCCATTGCGATATCTAACCGTTTTTCTCTTGAAGCGATTGAAGAATTGTATGCCGGAATGCTTCTTGCCTGCAAAAACTTTCATGTGGATTTGGTTGGAGGCGATACAAATTCTTCGCGAACGGGAATGGTGATAAATATTACTGCAATTGGTGAAGCAGATAAAAATGAAATTGTTTATAGAAATGGAGCAAAGCCAACCAATCTGCTTTGTGTTTCCGGTGATTTGGGTTCAGCGTATTTGGGTTTGCAGATTTTAGAACGCGAGAAAAAAATCTTTCAGGAAAATCCAAACATCCAGCCGGACTTAAGCGGAAATGATTATCTCATCGAAAGGCAATTAAAACCTGAAGCAAGGAAAGATATTATCAAGCAACTGAAAGAAATAGGAGTCAAGCCGACTTCGATGATTGATATTTCTGACGGGCTTGCTTCTGAAACGCTTCACCTCTGCACCGAATCAAATGTCGGTTGCCGGTTGTATGAAAATAAAATTCCGATTGATGATACTGCTATTGAACGCGCAAAGGAATTTAATCTTAATCCAACTGTTTGCGCTTTGAATGGAGGAGAAGATTACGAATTACTTTTTACGATTGATATTAAAGACCACGAGAAAATAAAAAAACTTTCTCAGGATATAACTGTCATCGGGCACATCACCGAAAAAGCGGAAGGAACTAATTTAGTTTTAACAGGAACAGAAATGCTTACTCCGCTCACAGCGCAAGGTTGGAATCACTTGAAAACCAAATAGCATTTTCTCCCCGCAAAATTCGTCTAAGAAATTACCTCATTGGTCGAAAAAGTTTTTTATTATTGACTCAAATGCGAGAGTCGATATATATTCGTTCAAAATTTTTAAAACAAAATCTTTATGACAAAATATGAATTATCGCAAATGATTGCGGAAAAAACAGGAAAGAAAACTTCAGACATCATTCCCATTGTGGAAACATTTATGAAAGTGGCAAAAGATTCCATTTGCTCGGGAAAAAATATTTACCTGCGCGGATTCGGAACTTTTCTCATTCATAAGCGCGCAGCAAAACCTGCCCGCGTAATTTCCCGTAACGAAGCAATCATTGTTCCTGCACATAATATTGTAAAGTTTAAACCGGCAAAAACTTTCAAGAAAAAGTTAATGAAGGCGCAGCCGGTGAAGGAAAAATAATTTTTAAGGAAAGTTTTTCTTGCTTTGAAGAAAGAGCAGCAAAAGCAAAAATTTATTTCGGAACAATCGCTTTCTCCTCTATGATTCTGAAAGCGGTTCTGCGGTTTTTCTGGTGGCCGGCTTCTTTTTCTTCTTCGGTGGGCATTGCATTTATTTCTTCATCATTCACAATGAGTTTAGTTTCACCGTAACCTTTCGGCTGTAATCTGTCCTTTGCAATTCCTTTCGTGATAAGATAGTTGACGCAGGATTTTGCGCGCTCATCGGAAAGCCGGAAATTGTAATCATCATTTCCCCGTGAATCGGTGTGCGAACTTAATTCAACAACTAAATTATCATTCAACTTCAGCATATCGGCAAGCGTATCGAGAATAAGTTTTGAGCGCGGGCGAAGCGTTGCTTTGTCAAAATCATATTCAATTCCGGGAATCACAATATCACCCGAAGGAATTTTTTCCAGATAAAAATCCTGCGTAAGCAAAGTTGTTTTCTTAATTCCTATTGTTGAAACATCCGCCTTATCGCTGAAATATTTATTCTTCTGCGCTTTTGTGTTGTAAAGCATTTCTTCGGGTATCATGGTGGAATATTTTCCGCTGTCATCGGTGATAATAAAAATTGATTCTGATTTCTCGGAAGCATCTTTGAGCGTGACCAGCGAATTTACAACGGGCTTTTTGGTTTTCTTTTCGTAAACAGTTCCTTTCAACGTGATGATGAACGGAACAGGATTCACAGAATAAATTTTATAGCACGCACCGCTTCCGCATTCTTCGCAGGGCTTGCGGTCGGAAGCAAAGTATCCGATGCTCTGGTCGGGATACGCGATGAAGTATGCATCATCACGGCTGGAGTTGATAGGAGATTTCAGGTTGAGCGGTTTTGACCAGGTGGTATCGCCTTGTTCGTCATTCAATGCCGATTTAAAAATATCCTGCCCGCCAAGCCCCTGGTGTTCATCGGAACTGAAGTAGAGCGTTCGTGTTGCGTAATCGTAAAAAGGTGTTATCTCATCTCCTTCGGTATTTACCGGTGCGCCAAGATTAACAGCTGTTCCCGCTTTTCCGAATTCATCAACGGGCGCATACCAGATATCCATTTTTCCTTTTCCGCCCGGGCGGTCGGAAGAAAAAAATAAAATGTTTCCCTGCTCATTCAGCGATGGGCTCATGGATTTATATCCTTCCACATTCACGTTGCTGTTGAGTTTCATCGGGCGAAGCCATTGCTTATTCATAAACCGGCTGAGGTAAACAGCGCATTCTTTTTTTTCGGCATTGACAGAAGTCCATCGCGTGAAAAAAAACTTATCGCCTTCCCGTGAAAAAACTCCTGCTGCTTCGTGGTCGGTTGTATTTACGGGCATGCCAAAATTTTTTGCTCCGGAAAAATTGAAACTGTCTTTTTTAGAAGCGAAAAAAATATCGGAGAGATAAATCGGGTTCTGTCCTTCTCCGGCAAAACTTTGTTTGCGGGAAGAAGCAAAGGCGAGCGAATCCTTCGTTTTGAAAAAAGCGGGAGAAAAACTTGCAGTGCCTCCGTTTATTGCCGTATCAAGTTCGCGGAGGATAGAAAGGGAATTTACGCTGACGGATGTGCCGGCAAAATAATCGCATGACATACTTTTCTTCTGCGCGCTTTTGTAGAGCGGAGAATTCTTATCGGTATTTACCTGGAAATATTTTTCAAATTCTTCCGATGCTTTTTCATATTTGCCATTGAGCATTAAATTGTTTGCGTACCAGTAATGTTCATCGGGATAAATTTTCGGGTCGTTCTGCAACGCTTTTTCACTCCAGTTTTCCGCATTGATATAATCATGATTTTTTCGATACGACACAGCAAGATTATGTACGATACGCTGGTCGGCAATTCCGTAAGCAGTATTTTTTTCTTCGTGCGTGACAACCGGCTTGAAGTTTTTTGACGTATCCAGCGAAGATGTTTCTGCGGATTTTTTTACCGGAAGCATAACCTGGTTCACTTCATAGGGATAAGAAACAATGTCTCCATCGGCAGAACTTTCGAGCGCTTTCAGATAATAAAATGCAGCGGTGGAATAATCCTGATTCCGGAATGCTTCATCGGCAGTTTGCAAAAATTCTTTCCGGCTCTGCGAAAAAGCGAAGAAGGGAACGAGTGAAAGAAATACTATTCCTTTTCTCATATCGGGCGCGGGCAATTTGGAATGGGAGTTGGTTTGTACCTGCTTCCGATTACGGTGAATGAAATTTCAAAACCGCCTCTGCCCATGGTGGCGGGCGAGAGCGATGAATTATTTATGTCGTAACTTACTTTATAGGTGGCGCGCCCGTATTTCAATCCCGCAAAATAAATTATGGCATCCTTATTCCGGTAGGAAGCACCGAGAATGAGAAACGAAACAGTGTTCGGCAGAGCGTAATTCACATCCATGCCAGCGACCATCTCGTAGTCATTTATTTGTTTCATCAAAAGAAATTTCGGAACGAATTGAATTCTGTCGGCAATATTTATTTTGCAGCCGCCATGAATTAAATAGCGCAGCGGAAGTTTGTTGCTTTCAGAAAAAAAAGATTCTTTCGGATTTGTCAGGTGGAAAGCAGTTGCTCCCAGAAAAGGATTGATGCGCGATTTGTTTTTTGCATAGTAATACATTAACCCGAAATTAATATCGGGTAGAAAAATTTGTTGCCCGATGTTCGGCTCACCGTTTGAAAGCGTGTTATCAAACCCTCCTCCGTTTGTACCCACATACTGGCTTTCAAAAATGAGTTTGGAAAGATTCACGCTCTTGTATTCAAACCCCGCCTGAATGCCTGCCGAAATGCGATGTGTTTTTTTATAGTTAAGGGGTTTGTCGTAGGCAGCGGAAAGTTGCAAACTGAAAACCGAATAATCACCCGCGCCTGCGCGTTCATCTGCAATCTGCGCGCCCAAAGAAATTTTTTTCAGGTGCTGTTCTCCCGAAAGCAACGTGGTGGTGAACGGATGATTGGCAATTGAATTCCACTGCGTGCGGTAGTGCGAGTGAATCCGGAACGTTCCGTTGTAAAAACCGGTAAGCGCAGGATTCAGGTTCAAAGGCGCTTCATCGTATTGCGAGAGGTGAAAATCCTGGGAGAATGCTTCACTCCCAACTTCTCTCCAAAGAAGAGAGAAGAACACTGCAATAAAAGCAACTAGGGAAAAATAATTTCTCATTTTACCTGAGCAATGTTACATCTCCTTTTATGAAATGTTCTTTTTTATCTTCGGTGGTTGCGTTGATTATATATATATAAACTCCGATGGGTTGTTTGATTCCGTTTCGCGTTCCGTCCCATCCGAATTTCTGGTCGGTAGAAATAAAAATTAATTCTCCCCAGTTATTATAAATTCTGAATTCCAATTTTATATAGGGACCACCGAGCACGTAAAGAATATCATTATGCCCGTCACCGTTCGGAGTAAATCCGGTGGGAATGTTGGGCGGATTATTTACAATCACTTCGTGCCAGATGGTATCGGTGCAGCCAAACTGGTTGGTAACAACTTCCCATACAGAATAAATTCCGCCTACCGAATAACTATGCGTGGGATTTTGTAATACGGAAGAACTGCCATCGCCAAAATTCCAGTACCATAAAACAATTCCGCTCTGCGACTGGTCGGTGAAAGTTACATTCTGATTCAGGAAAACAATAGTTGGATTTTCTGTGAATGCCGCAGTGGGAGAAGGGCTGACTCCGATAACCTGAGCAATGGTATCCGAACATCCGAAGTTGGAAGTTACAATGAGCGTGACTCCGTAATTTCCTGACGAAGGAAAATAATGAATTGGATTTTGCAGCGTAGAATTATTTCCATCGCCAAAATCCCAGAACCATTGCACAATGCTGTCGGGCGGAAGAATGGTGGAGCCGTCATAAAAAATTGTTCCGTCAGCAACACAAAATCCCGATGAAGTAATTACAGCATTCGGCAGCGGATGAACAATCACTTGTTTTGTAATGGTGTCGGTGCAGCCCAAATCGGAAGTAACAAGCAGCGTTACATTGTAAGTTCCGGGCGAAGAATAATTATGCGAAGGATTTTGCGCGCTGCCGAAAGTTGCATCGCCAAAGTTCCAGTTCCACGAAACAATATTTCCATAGGGAATAAAAGAAGAATCATTGAAGAAAGTTTGGTTTCCGAGGCAAACATCCATGGAGCCAAAATTGGCAAGCGGGCCGGGCGCAACAAAAATAGTTTGCGTGAGTGTATCGGTGCAGCCGAAACCCGAAGTAACCACAAGCGTTACCGTATAATTGCCCGATGCCCCATAGTAATGCGGAGGATTTTGCAGGTTGGAAAAATTATTTCCGCCCGATGCCGGGTCACCGAAATTCCAACTCCAGCCGTTAATATTTCCGCTGCTGATGGAAGAATTGTCAGTGAAGAAAACCGAATCAATAAAACACTGCGCGGTGTTTGAAAATGCCGCTGTGGGAGTGGGATTAACGGTGATGATTTGTGAAATGGTGTCCGAACATCCGAAACTTGTTCCGACAATAAGCGTAACCGTATATGTTCCCGCTGAAGCATAATTATGAGAAGGGTTTTGCAGTGCGCTGGTGGTTGCATCACCAAAATTCCAACTCCATGAAGTTGGATTGCCTGTGGAAAGGTCGGTGAAAGTTGTTGCGCTGCCGGCACAAACAGTGCCCGCGCTGAAATTGGCTATGGGAAGAGCATTCACAATTACAGGAAGAAGAATAGTATCGGTGCAGCCCGTGTTTGAAGTTACAATCAGCGTAACCGTAAAAGTTCCTGCCGAAGTAAAATTATGCGAAGGGTTCTGAAGCGAAGAAGTATTGTTAGGAGCCGAAAGCGGGTCACCGAAATTCCAACTCCAGCCGGTAATTGTTCCCGATGAAATGGAAGATGAATCGCTGAAGAAGGTGGTGTTGCCGAAACAAACCTGCGTGGCGCTGAAATTTGCCAGCGGAGAGGGCTGAACAGTTATTACCTGCGAAATGGTATCCGCGCATCCTGAACTTGAATTCACAATAAGCGTAACCGTAAAAGTTCCGGCAGAAGTATACCCGTGCGAAGGATTCTGAAGCGAAGAAGTATTGTTGGGAGCCGAAAGCGGGTCACCGAAATTCCAACTCCACCCGGTAATATTTCCGCTGCTGATGGTGGAATTATCGGTGAAGTAAACCGAATCAATAAAACATTGCGCGGTGCTTGTGAATGCTGCCGTTGGCGCAGGATTTACAACCACTGTTTTCTGAATGGTATCTATGCATCCGTAACTTGTTCCGACAATAAGTGAAGCGGTATACGTTCCCGAAGCCGTATAGGTGTGTGAAGGATTTTGCAGCGAAGAAGAATTTCCGTCACCGAAATTCCATGTCCATCCGGTAATGCTTCCGAAGGGAACGGTGGAGTTATCGGTGAACTGGGTTGGATTTCCGAAGCAAACGGTAGTGTTTGAAAATGCCGCAGCAGGCGGAGGAGCAATGACAAGCACCAGCGTATCTGAATCGGGCGGACATCCTCCGGTGTAGGTGGTAATAAGAATTAAAGTTACTGTGCCGTTTGAAATTTCCCCCGCGCTCGGAGTGTAGGTTGAATTCAAAACCGTATCGGAAGGATTGTACGTTCCGTTTCCGTTTGTCCAGATTCCTGTGGTAACTCCTGTTACATTTCCGTTCAGATTGAAAACAGGATTGTAAACACAAACCGTATCATCGGGTCCGGCACTGGCAGTGATGTTTGCAGTATAACTTGTAACGGTTACCGTATCATACACAGGCGGGCAATTGGTGGTATCGGAAATCTGAACCCAGTAGGTTCCCACTCCCACAACAATGCTCTGCGTGGTTGCGCCCGTACTCCATACATAAGAATAAGGCGGAGCGCCTCCTGAACCCACTGCGGTGATGGTGGCGGGCGGACCGCCAAAACATATTGTAGGATTCTGCGGAATAATGGTTGCGCCTTTGTTCGAAACAAAATCAACCTGCACCGTATCGCAAATGAGCATGAGGCCGCATCCGCCAATGGGGTAGCCGCAAACCTGGTAAAGCACATAAGGAGGATAACCGGGCTGAGCGGTTACAATCACGGTGTCGCAGGCGGTGTCGCAACTCAGATATAAATTATACGCTCCCACCGGACCGGGAAAAACCGAAGTCCATGATAAACTTGATTCATTATATCCGGAGGCGAAAATCATTCCCGTGCATCCCTGGCTCACCACAGTGGGTGGTCCTGCGCTGGGAGCGGCAATGGAAGTTATTTCATAGGTGTTATTATTATTTCCGGGTTTGCAAAAAGTGATGTGATGCGGTCCAATGCCATTCAAACACATGGTATCTCCCACGGCAGTTGGGTTTTTGCAGTTCACTTCGTAATAAAGCGCGCCCGGAGGAATGGCGCCCGAGGCAATGCTGAAAGTTATTCCCTGCGCGGCAGGGTCAAGTATCACCCAGAATTCTACGCAGCGGTCGGGAGCAGTTGCACCGCAGCAGGTATCCTGCCTTACCACCACGGGACTTATCCACGAGCCGCTGGGATTTCCGGTAAGATTAACAGTGAAACTCGGAGTAGTGGGACCGCACGTTTGTGAAAACCCTTCCGCAGAAATTAAAACAAAGAGAAAAGAAAAAAATAATATGCGTATAGATTTTGCCAATAAGAAAAAATTAAGATTCTACAAAAGTAAGAAAGAAAAAATGAATATGAAAAATTAAAAGAAAGACATAATCAAGAGCGTATTGTTGAGAACAAATGATGATTTAAAAAGACCTTTAAGGTTTTCAAAAACCTTGAAGGTTTTGATAACCGGGTGAGAAAACAGGACTCACCCCTCTTTCCCCTCTTTGCTTGGCAGAGAGGGGATGAAAGGGGAGAGTTATTTATCGGTGATTACTAATTTATTTGTAAAGACCTCACCCCAGCCCTCTCCTGACATCCCCCTTAATCCCCCTTCATAAAGGGGGACAGTCAGCCGAATGAAATACAGTTCGCTTGCAAGAATCGCTGTAGAAGGTTGCATTGTTGTAAAGATATAAAGTTACTGTCAAAAGTCAAGTTGTTGTCCGGGCTGTTGGGTGTTTTTGCTCATTATATCCGCAACAAAGGTATTGATTATTTTCAGCGCATAAGCGGGGCTCGCATTCGCATTATCGTAAACAGCAGTCAACTTACGCTGCTTTGATGTCAACTTACGCTACTCTGATGTCAACTTACGCTACTCTGATGTCAACTTACGCTACTCTGAGGTCAACTTACGCTACTCTGAGGTCAACTTACGCTACTCTGATGTCAACTTACGCTACTCTGAGGTCAACTTACGCTACTCTGATGTCAACTTACGCTACTCTGAGGTCAACTTACGCTACTTTGAGGTCAACTTACGCTGCTATGATAGACCTCTTTCATAATTCACAATGAACTGTTGAATAAAAATTTGCAGAGAGGGGATAAATTGAGGGAATAAAAAGGAATGTTGCCGTACGATGACCGCAAAACGTTTCGCAAAATACTGAACTTGTTTGGTTTAGTTATTCACTGAAATAGTTTTGGCGCACTCTAAAAATTTGCTGATTGCCTTGCGCCCGGTTCTTCCAAGTGAAATTGAAAAATCATTCACATAAAGTCCAATGTGCTGTTTAATTACCTTATCATCCATTTCCTGCGAATGTTTTTTTACAAACGCTTTGCTTGAATAAGGATTTGCAAAAGCAAATTCAACGCTTCTTCTTATTACACGTTCCACTTTCTTTTGAATTTCCTTCGGAAAAGTTTTCTTGATGAAAATTCCTCCCAGCGCAATGGGAAGATGGGTTTGCGCTTCCCACACACCTCCTAAATCTGTATAGCAAACAAGTCCTTTTTTCTCATAGGTGAAACGGCTTTCGTGAATAACCACTCCTGCTGAAACTTTTTCTTTTACTACCGCATCTATTATTTTTGAGAAATGAAATACTTTTTTTCTTTTGAACACGGGAAACAAAAAAGAAAGAAGAAAATTTGCTGTCGTATTTTCTCCCGGAATGGCAGTGGTTCCAAGCAGCATGGTTCGCACTGTAGTTCCCGGCTTTATTACTAATACGGGACCTGTTCCAAAGCCAAGCGCGCTTCCTGAATCGAGCAGAGAATATTTTTTTTGCAATTTGGAGTAAGCGAAGAAACTTAGTTTGGTTATATCTAAACTTGGAACTTGGAACTTGGAACTTGGAACTTCAACCGCCCTGCGGTTGAGCGCTTCCACATCTTCCATCACGGGTTTGAACTGCAATCCTTCCGTATCAATTTTTCCGTGAAGCAGTGCATCAAAGATGAAACAATCATTGGGGCAGGGAGAAAAGCCGAGCGTGAGAATTTTATTTTTCATTTTTTAAATTTCAACGTGCGCGCGAACGGAGTAAACATCTACGGGACCTCTGTCTTTATTGTAGCCCGGATTAATTACGTGCTGGTAAGCCGCGCTGAGAGAAATTTTATGTTGAGGCAGCGCGAATGAATAATAAACTTCCAGAAGTTTTTCCATGCCGTAATTTAAATTTCCATCGCCCAGCATAAATCCTTTTCCGCCTGCCTGTAAATAATCTCTGTGAGCGGAAGAAATTCCCGAAGCAACTCCTGCAATTCCGAGCGCATCGTCTTCGCGTTTCCATTTTTTTCCTTTGAAAACAATTCCCGCGCTGGCGGTTTGGTCAATCTCCGTGTACATCCATGTTTCATTTGTTCCGTCATTCCATCCTGTGCGAAAAAATCCGCCAACCTGTTTTGAGCGTGATTCCAATTCTCCGTTAAGGGTGAAACCATATTTGCTTCTTCCGTATTTCCGTGTAGAAATAATATTCGGTGTCTCTGAATTTGCAAGTGCGAGCACAATGCTTTCGCGGTAGTTTCCCATGTTGGCGGTATTGTAAAATCCAAGAATGCGAATGGCTCCTTGGTTTTGTTTCAAAGAAAAATTATAGGTGTACTCAAGTGAATGACCGCTTGCCTGAGTAATATCATAATTCATGTCATTGCTGTTTGCAGATTTCGTAACAACTGAAACATGGTAGCGCAGTTCGTGTTTCGGAGAAATAAGTTCAAGAACTAAACTTGGCGTGTAGCCCTTCACATTCGCGGGATAATCCCACGAACCGTTTTCCATTAATCCCCAACTCATAAATTGTGTGCGAGGGTCATGGCTGAAAGAATTCGCGTCAAAAAAATCTGCCACGCTGATTTTTCCTATGGTAACAGCAAAATATTTTGTCGGACATATTCCTCCGAGTTGATTCTGGTCGGGTTCAATATATTTTGAATGCAACTCTTTCATTTTAGTTTGCGCTTTGCACGAAGAATCTTTGCTCAGGGAAAAAACCTGGTGAAAGAAAAGCCGCGCGAGCGCGATGGTGGGTGTTGGATTTCCTACGCGATAGGTTTCTCCGTTAGTGGAAGCGGCAACGCCAAGCGCACCGCTTAACCCGGAACCGCCTGCAATTTCAGGATTCAGATAAGCGCTGGCTCCTTTCCACAAACGTGTGCCGAGAAAAAGCGTGGAGGTGATGGATGTTTGAGTTTCTTCAGCCGAAGTTAAACTATTATCTCCGGAATATTTTGTTTTAAAATAGGGTTTGTATTGCGTAATGACAGTAGTTTGCGCATGAACAGAAACAATTTCATTTTTTGCAGAATCATTTTGACTGAATGTTTGAAAAGAAAATAAAGTGAAAACGAAAAAAGAAATCTTCTCTTTTTGTTTCATAAATTATTTTTCGAAAGCATTTATTTTCTTTTTCCATTCTTCCGGCATGGGAATGCTTGCGCCCTTTTCGTAATCGTAGCAAACGAGAACGGTAGATGCTTCTGCAAGAATAATTTCTTTTCGGTTTTCTTCCTTTATAATAAGGTAGGATAAATCAAAACTTTTATTGCCGATGCGCGAACATTTCGTATAAACAAAAATTTTATCCTTGAAAAGAATCGGGAGTTTATAATCCACCACCGCTTTGGCGAGAATGATTCCCTGCTTTGACCAGTTCATTTCTTCGCCTGCCACATCGTCAAAATACTTTACGCGCGCTGACTCAAGATAAGTGAAATGATTGGCGTTGTTCACGTGCTTGAACGCATCCACATCCTTGAAGCGAATCTGAATCGGAGTTTTATGCTTATAATTATTCATAGTAACGTAATTTTTCTGGTAACGAAGTAACGAATCTTCTTTACGAATGTAACGAATGAGCAGCTGTTGATTTTTTTAATTCGTACTATTCGTTATCCTTATTCGTTACTTCGTTACCAGCAAATCTAATTCTTCATATACAGAATTCTGGCTTTTGAATTCCGGAACAATTTCTTTCATCTTCATTACAATTTCTTTGCTGTCTTGTTTGTGAAGAAGAGAAATCAATCCGGAAATTTTTTCTGACACATTGCTGTAATCGTGTTCTCTCACTTTGCCCGCCATGATTTGCGGGTTATGTGTGGGAATGGAATTTTCTTTTGTGGCGAGAAGTTCTTCGTATAATTTTTCTCCGGGACGAAGCCCGGTGTAAATTATCTGAATGTCTTTTCCCAACGTCAAGCCTGCAAGCAGCACCATTTTTTTTGCGAGGTCAGAAATTTTTACCGACTGCCCCATGTCGAACAAAAATATTTCTCCTCCGTTTCCCATGGCACCTGCTTCCAACACCAATTGACACGCTTCGGGAATGGTCATAAAATATCTTGTAATGTCCGGATGAGTTACCGTAATCGGTCCGCCTTTTTCAATTTGCTGGCGGAAAAGTTGAATCACCGAGCCATTCGAACCGAGAACATTTCCAAAACGGGTGGTAACAAACTTTGTGGAAGAATTAGTATTTAAAGATTGCACATACATTTCCGCAATTCTTTTGGAAGCGCCCATCACGTTGGTAGGATTCACGGCTTTGTCGGTGGAAATCATCACAAATTTTTCCACTTCATATTTTACAGCAAGGTCTGATAAAATTTTTGTGCCCAGAACATTGGTTTGAATCGCTTCCATGGGATGATATTCCATCATGGGAACGTGCTTGTAAGCGGCAGCATGGTAAACAACTTGCGGAGAATATTTTTTGAAAACAGTTTCCATCCGTTCTTTGTTGCGGATGTCGGCAATAATTATTTCGAAGGAGCGGAGATGAAAAATATTTTGCAGCTCAATTTCAATTTCGTAAAGAGGCGATTCGGCAATGTCAACCAGAATTAATTTTTTCGGATTGAATTTTGAAAGTTGCCGCACGATTTCGCTTCCGATGGAACCGGCAGCGCCCGTAATGAGAATTGTTTTATCGGCAGTTTGCTTCTTGATATTTTCCGTGTCGAGTTTGATGGGGGTTCTTTCGAGCAGTTCTTCAATTTTTATTTTTTTAATTTGCTTGAAACTTAATTCACCGTTTATCCAGCTGCTCACGGGCGGCACATTCAGAATTTTTGTTTTGTATTTCAAACATGTCTCCACAATTTCTTCTTTGCGCTCAGGAGAAATATTCTGGACAGAAATAATAAGATGAGCAACGTTATTTTCTTTTAATAATTCTTCCAGGTTATTGAAACTATAAATAGTTATTCCTTCCAGTTTTTTTCCAGATTTTTTTTCTTCGTCATCAATAAAGGCAAGCACTTTGTATTTCATTCCTGCATCGCGGTCGAGCGTGCGCTTGGTAATAATTCCCGATTCGCCCGCGCCAAAAATGATAACCGATGTTTTTGCCCTCGAAGGATTTTTCCATTCAAAATACAGCACTTTGAAAAGAACGCGCATGCTGATGAGAAGAAAAGTGGAAGCGAGATAGTCAATAATGACAATGGAAATAGGAATGAAATAAACTTCATTGTGCAGCAGCGAAGTATTGAAAAAGTTTGCCGTAATCATAAAAAGAGTGCCCGAAGTTGTAACAATAAAAATCCGCTGCGCATCTTTTGAACTGGTGTAGCGCACGATGCCCGTATATGTTTTTGCGAGAAAAAAACTTAACGCCCTTACTGCTATGAGAAACGAATAAGCGGTATAAAACCGCTCCATCTCATCGGGCGGAATTGAAAAATTAAAACGAAGAAGATACGCAAGCGTAAGAGAAAAAACACAAATGCAAATATCAATAATGAAAATTATCCAGCGGGGAGTGGTTCGTTCAAATAGAAACATGCGCTAAGATAAAACAAATAGAGTAAGGATTCTGAAGGAAGGAGGAATGATTTGAAAACAGCATTATGTTAATTTTGTAACTTCTTTATGTTGAAAATACTTTTCATAGCGGCTCACCGGCTGAATCGTTCGCCCAGCCAGCGTTTTCGGTTTGAACAATATTTTTCTTTTCTGAAGCAAAATGATTTCGATTGCAAACTTTCTCCGCTGCTCGATGAAGCCGATGATAAAATATTTTACAGCGAAGGAAATTTTTTCAGCAAGGTGCGCATTGTAATTCAAAGTTATTTCAAACGAAAAAAAGATTTGAAAGAAGCGGGCAACTACGATATTATTTTCATTCAGCGCGAAGCATTCATGACCGGTTCCACATTTTTTGAAAAAGGACTGAAGAAAAGAAAAGTGAAAATTGTTTTTGATTTCGATGATGCTATCTGGCTTCCGAATGTTTCAGAGGAAAATAAAAAATTCGAACGGCTGAAAAATCCCGAAAAAACTTCAGAAATAATTTCTCTTTCTGATTTGATAATTGCAGGAAATAATTACCTGGCAGAGTACGCGAAGCAATTCAATAAAAATGTTTACATAATTCCTACCACCATTGATACGGAGTATCATAAAAAGCAAATTGTAAAAAAAGATGAACGCATTTGCATTGGCTGGACGGGAAGCCACACCACCATTCAGCATTTTGAACACGCAGTTCCCATGCTTAAAAAATTAAAGGAGAAATACGGAGATAAAATTTATTTCAAAGTGATTGGCGATGAAAATTATTTTAACGATGAATTAAACATTCGCGGAGTGAAGTGGAGTTTCCCCGATGAAATCGAACAACTTTCGGAAATTGATATTGGCATTATGCCGCTTCCCGATGACGAATGGGCAAAAGGAAAATGCGCCTGCAAAGCATTGCAGTATATGTCGCTTGAAATTCCCAGCGTGATGTCGGCAATGGGAATGAATTGCGAAATAGTTTCAGAGGGAGTTAACGGATTTTTGGCAAAAGAGGATGACGAGTGGCTGGAAAAAATTTCTTTGCTGGCAGAAGATTCCGAACTGCGAAAAAAAATTGGAGCGGATGCCAGAAAAACTGTGGAAGCAAACTATTCGGTGAATTCGCAGAAAGAAAAATATCTGGACGTGCTGAAAAAATCATTGCGTTAAACAACTTCTGCAAATTTCTATTTTCCATTCTCCGCCAAAACCAATGGTTAATTCTCCAAGATTAATTTGATACGGCAAATAACCCAGCGCAAATATGCCCGCGCCAACTAAAAAAAACTTCACTCCGTTTTCCGAGTTGCGGCTGGAATAAAAATCTATTGCGCCTTCACCCATAACAATGCTTCCTATGAACATCAAAGGCATTCCCGCAGCGCGCGCAATTTTGTGAAGCGGATTTCTTTTCCGGATGCCGGCAATTTCTTTCAGTAATACCGTATCACTTCCCAAAATAACAGCTGTGTCAGAAAGAAGTTGATTTAATTTTCCTGTGCTGTATTCATCCTCCTTAAATTTTATATACGTTATTCGTGTTCCATTTTCATAGAACCATGCTTTTCCGTTTTGACTGTTTCTGATTATGAGTCCGTCTTGTCCTGACGCATTCAGCGAAATAATAATAATGGGAAATATGAAAATGATTTTTCTCAAGAAAATTTTTTATCAAATATAAAGATGTTCCTCAAGTTTGTTGCTTGAATAATTTTACTTTTGCATGCAACTTATTTTTTACCTATGGAAACTCTCACCGACCAATTGAAAAACACAGCCATCACGCAAAAACACATAGCGCTCGGTGCGAAAATGGTCCCGTTCGCAGGATACAACATGCCGGTTTCCTATTCCGGTTTGAATGATGAACATCTTACGGTGAGAAATGCTGTGGGAATTTTTGACGTGAGCCACATGGGAGAATTTTTGTTGAAAGGAGAAAAAGCGCTCGACCTGATTCAACTCGTTACTTCCAACGATGCATCCAAACTCACCGATAAAAAAGTTCAGTACACCTGTTTGCCGAATGACAAAGGCGGAATTGTAGATGATTTGCTCGTGTACCGTTGGAACGCGAATGAATATTATCTGGTGGTGAACGCTTCCAACATTGAAAAGGACTGGAACTGGATTGCAAAGCACAATACGTTTGGAGTGGAGATGAAAAATATGAGCGATGATTTGAGTTTGTTCGCGGTGCAGGGACCGAAAGCAATTTTTACTTTGCAAAAACTCACCGACATTGATTTGTCTAAAATGGAATATTATTCTTTTGATGCAGGAAAAATTGCAGGCATTGATGATGTGATTATTTCCAACACCGGCTACACTGGTGCGGGCGGTTTTGAAATTTATGTTTGGAATAAAGACGCAGCAAAAATGTGGGATGCGATTATGGCAGCAGGAAAAGAATTTGGAATAAAACCCATCGGGCTTGGCGCGCGTGACACATTGCGTTTGGAAATGGGTTTCTGCCTCTATGGAAATGATATTGACGATACCACTTCTCACATTGAAGCCGGGCTCGGATGGATTACCAAATTCACAAAAGAGTTTACCAATTCAAAAAATTTAAAAGAGCAAAAAGAAAAAGGAACTGCGAGAAAACTCGTGGGCTTTGAAATGCTCGAGAGAGGAATTCCCCGCCACAATTATGAAATTGCAGATGCAAACGGAAATAAAATCGGCAAAGTAACTTCGGGCACCCAATCTCCTTCATTGAACAAAGGAATCGGAATGGGTTATGTGAAAACAGAATTTTCAAAACCTGATTCGGAAATTTTTATAAAGATTCGGGATAAAAATTTAAAAGCAAAAGTGGTGAAGATTCCGTTCTTGAAGCCCCAACCCTAAAGGGAGTAAAGACAAAAAGAAAATGGATAGCGAAAAAAATAAACAAGATTCTTCTAAGCCCCCTTTAGGGCGGGGGGCGAATCAATTAAAAATAGACGCCTGCTTCTCCCCTTATTTATATCCGGTTTACAAGGATAATTCAAGTGTTGTTGTAATCATTGATGTTCTTCGCGCAACTTCTGCCATTTGCACTGCGTTTGAAAATGGCGCTGAAAAAATTATTCCTGTCGCAACATTGGAAGAAGCAAAGAAATACAAAGTGAACGGAACTCTTGTTGGCGCAGAGCGGAATGGTTTGCCGGTGGATGGTTTTGATTTCGGCAATTCACCTTTTCATTATATAGGAAATCATGTGAAAGGAAAAACCATTGTGCTCACCACCACCAACGGCACGCAGGCAATTGAAGCGGCAAAAGACGCTTATAAAATTGTGATTGGTTCTTTTCTGAATATAGATGCGCTATGCGGATTTTTAATTAATGAAAAAAGAAATATTCTTCTTCTTTGTTCCGGATGGAAAAATAAATTCAATTTAGAAGATGCCGTTTTCGCAGGCGCAGTAACAGATGAAATTTCAAAACGCAGCAGCAATTATAATTTTGGTGATGCTTGCCTTGCGCTGAAATATCTTTACGAGATGGCGAAAAAAAATCCGAACAAGTTTCTGAATTATTCTTCCCATAAAGAAAGATTGGCTGCGCTCAATCTGAAAAAAGATATTAAGTATTGCCTCACGCCCAACCAGACGAAAGTTATTCCTGTATATAAGGAAGGAGCGCTGATACCTCATCCCTGAGATTAAAGCTCCAAGTTTCAAATTTCAAATCCCAAGTCCCAATAAAAAGATATGTGTATTTGTGGTTTTCTTGAAACCTGGAATTTGGGACTTGATACTTGGGACTTTATTCTTTGACGAATTCATACTCCATCATATCCACAAAATCATTCACACGGATAATCACGCTTTTCACTTTTCCGTTCACCACATTGAAATGAATTTTTTTAATTCCGTAAGTCGCCAAGCTGTAGGTGCAGAGAAAATCATTATCGCCCAGCGGCAGAAGATTTCCTTTCAGAAAAGGATGATGTGTAAATAATATTGTCAGCGAATGCTCCTGCGGCTTGGGTGCCGGTTTCCCAAACGAAATGGGAGGCAAAGGACCGATGATTGCAATTTTTCCATACACTTCGTTTGTGTAAGAGCCGGCATACTCTTCCATTTTCATAGAGGGAATTGGTTTTTTCGAAGCGGCTTCCCGCAGTTTGTTTATTTCGGCATTTTCCATTTTAGTGTTCGCAGAAAAATTCCTGTAAAACTTTTCGCTCATGTTTTGATAGGGAAGATTCATGTAAGCGTCAATAATCTGAGAGCGAAGCGCGGCATAAAAAGAATTTGCATCGGTGTTTGTCAGCACAACAATTCCAAGATTCAGCGAGGGAATAAAACAAGTGGTGGTTACAAATCCATCTGCGCCTCCGTCATGCCGAATCATTTTTTTTCCATTGTAGTCAAGAAGAAACCAACCGAGCCCGTAGTTCTGAAAGTTTGCGCCCGAACTTGCAGGCATATCGCGCACAATCATGTTTGAAGTTTGAGTGGTTTGCAAAACTTCATAGGGGAAAATCCGTTTACCTTCAAACTTTCCGCTGTCCAATTGCATCAGCAGCCAGTTTGCCAAATCTTTCACGCAGGAATTGATTGAAGCAGCAGGACCGAGATTATCCACGTTCGCATAGGGGAGAAGAACAAGTTTATCGTCAACCAATGTATAGGGCTTGCAGGCATTGTTGTCAGCCGTAATTGTTTTGTACGTGGTGGAAGTTCGGTTCATTTTCAGCGGAAGAAAAAAATGAAACCTGAGAAAATCATCCCACGAAGTATCTGTTGCTGCAGGAATGATTTCTCCTGCGGTGAGAAATGCCGCGTTGCAATAACCATAGTGCGAACGAAAACTAAAAACCGGTTTTACATTGCGCATGTTGTGAATTAATTCTTTCCGTGAAAGATTGCAATTCCAGTTCAGCAAATCGCTCTGGAAAGTTTGAAAGCCGATGCGGTGGCAGAGCAAATCGCGCACAGTTACTTCGCGTGTAGCGAGTTCATCGTGCAACTTGAAATCCGGAATCCACTTCGTTACTTTATCATCGAGCGAAATTCTTTTTTGCTCATCTAAAAGTGCGAGAGAGGTTGCGGTAAATGCTTTTGTATTGGAAGCAATCTGGAACAACGTGTTCTCATCCACTTTATTTGTCGCGCTGAGCGGAGCCGAAGCATCTTTTATTCCATAACCCTTTGCAACAACCACGTTTCCATCCTTCACAACAGCCACGGCCATGCCAGGAACATTCCAGCGTTTCATTTCGCGCTCCGCATATTTGTCAAGGGAATCTTTGATGAATGTGGGCTGGGAGAAAGACCCTTCGACTACGCTCAGGGTGACAAGAAAAAAAAGAAAAAGTTTTTTCATAATAAATTAATTTGGGTAAAAGTAATAATTCTCTTTGCAGAGATATTTGTGTAAAAAATCCTACATCTTTATGTAGGTTTTTTTCATTTCATGATTAGATAGTTTTGTTTTCACAAACCAAAAACTTTTTATCATGAAAAAAATCTTACTCCTATCTTTTTTGATTTTGCAAATAGCAATTTCAAATGCGCAGCCGAACATTGTAATAAATGCTAATCCGGCTTCATCGTCTCCGTGCGACACTTGTTTTATTTTTTCTGCAAACCTGAATGGCTGGGGAACTGCTCCTTTCGCGTATGAATGGAACATTAACAATCCGCCCGTGGCAACCGGCACCAGTGCAACCATCAGTCATTGCTTTAATCATATTCCCAATGCTGGCGATACAATTTATTTAAAAGTTACGGATGCTTTCGGGCAGATTGGCTACGGTTTTATGATAATGAATTCCATTTATCCGATTTTAAATGCAGTGCATTCTATTTGCATCGTTACTGTGGACAGCGCATCGGGAAAAAATATAGTCGTATGGGAACAATCAACCGATACAACGGTGGCTTCCTATAATCTTTTCAAAGAAACCACTATGTCAGGTGTGTATGCGCTCGTTGGAAATATTCTTAGAAATAGTTTCAGCATTTTTCTCGATACATCCTCTCATCCCGAACAGGTTGCAGCGCGATATAAAATTTCCATGCTTGATCATTGCGGTTTTGAATCACAGGAAAGCAGTGCAGTAAAAACAATTCATCTTACTGTGAGCGCGGGCTTGCCCGGCACATGGAATTTAAATTGGGATAATGCGGAAGGATTTCCCGTGGTGAAATTCAGAATCTGGAGAAAGCATGCTTCGCAAAACCCAATGCTGATTGACAGCGTTCAAAGTTCTCTCAATTCTTATTCGGATGTGAATGCTCCTGCCGGTTTGATTCATTATTTTCTCGAAGCAATTTCCACGAACGTTTGCTATCCTTCCATGAAAGGATTTTTTTCTTCGTTTTCAAATTTTGTAGATAATTCCGCTTTTCTCGGAGTGAATGAAGAAGATATTTCAAAAAATATTTCTGTTAACCCGAACCCGTTTTCAACTTCTGCCATATTTACGATAGATTCTGGAGTGAGAGTTCAGAATTCAAGATTTGAACTATTTGATGTATTCGGAAAGCAAGTTAAAAGTTTTCAAGTTACAAGCCAAAGGTTTGAAATTGTAAGAGGAAACTTTCCGAGCGGAATTTATTTTTATAAGCTTTGTGATGAAAATAAAATAATCAGCTCAGGAAAAATCATTATTCAATAAATTGCCCGTGAAAAAAATTTACTTATTCATTCTGCCCACTCTGATTTGTTTTAAAATGCAGGCGCAATTGCCTGTAACGCTTCTTACAAATCTTGAATATCCTAAAGCTCTGTGGATTCAAGGGGGCAATGTTTATCTGACAGAAACGGCAGGACGGAATACAATTTACGGAGGAAAAATTTCTCTTGACAGGTATCGTATTTCCAACGGGCAGAAAACCGTTATGGTTAACAATCCTGAGAATTCAGATGCCTTAGTTTCGGCAAGTGACGGCAAAGTTTATTTATCATCTTACCAAAATTCTATTCCCGGACAGTACGGAAAATTCAGCGTTGTTGATACGGGAACTTTTGTTGAAACACATCTGATGGACATTGCCATTGCATCAGATGATATGTTCATAGAAGCGAATGACAATATCAGCATTGCCGGCATGAGTGATCTTTCTTCAGCGAACAGTATTTATTATCTCACAGCAGGAAATTATACTTCTGCTGCCATTTTGCAGAACGGACTCGGAAGAGTATGGTGTATTTCAAAAAAAGGAAGCGATACGTATTTTTCCGATTTACATACGACATACTATTTTGGCCCGAACGGAATCATACATACGTTCATGAATAAAAGTGTTATCTCAATCACGTTCAGTTCCAATTATCTGTTTTACGCAGATTATTTTTCGGGAACAGTGGGAAGAGTAAATCTTCAAACGATGGCTGACCAAATCCTTTTGTCGGGCTTGAATGCACCCATCAATGTCAGGTACGATGCGGGAACGAATAGTTTGTTTTTTTTAGAATCAGGAACTGACGGTGCTCAGTACAAAGACGGAACGCTGAAAGTTCTGCGGAATGTGGACAGTTCGATAGCAGGTGTAGCATCTGAGGAAAATAATAATGCTGTGAAAATATTTCCCAACCCGTTTACTTCTTCAGCATCAGTTGAATTAAATTTTCCTGTTCAGGAAATGATTTTCGAACTATATGATGAATTTGGAAACATAGTAAAAAGCATTCGAGCCGCAAAAGAAAAGTTTGAAATTGAAAGACAATATCTTGCCGCAGGAATTTATTTCTACAAAATTTCTGACGTAGAAAAAATTATCGCAACTGGAAAATTAATTATTCAATAAATCACGATGCAAAACATTAACTACATTCGTCACACTATCATGCGGGCAAAAATTTTCTTAGCAATTATTTTTCTTTTCACAGGAAAATTATTTTCTCAGAACGATACACTTTTCTTCCGTCACTACAATCTGGAGCACGGGCTTTCCAACCGAAATGTTACTTCGGTGATTCAGGATAGTTTGGGTTTTATGTGGTATGGCACGCACGAAGGCATCAACAAATTTGACGGTTATAAATTTATTCCTTTCAAGCACGACCCGAAAAATCCAAACTCGCTGGTGAGCGATGATGTGACTTGTCTTGCCGTGGAAAAAAACGGAATGATTTGGATTGGAACGAAAATGAAAGGCGTGAATCTTTTCAGTCCTTACTCGCACGAGTTTAAAATTTTTCATCACGATGAAAAAAATCCTTCTTCGCTGAGCGATGACCGAATTTCTTCTCTCTATGTGGACAGCATTCATCAGGTCATCTGGATTGGAACTATGAACGGTTTAAATGCGCTTGATATAAAAACAAAAAAGATTTCTGTTTACAAGCACGATGAAAAAAATAATTTCAGCCAACGGACTGATTCCGACAATGTCGGGACATTGAGCAATGATAAAGTTACAGCAGTGAAAGTGGATAAAAAAGGAATTGTTTGGATTGGAACGGATGGGGGAGGGCTGAACGTTTTTGATTATGACGCGAAAAAAATCTCATCTTATCAGCACGATGAAAAGAAAAATTCCGTCAGCACAAATATCATCAGAGATGTTTTTGTGGACAAGCAGCACACCGTTTGGATTGCAACTCCTAATTCTTTGAACTCACTGAATCCTGAAACAGGCGAATTCAAAATTTACAGGCACGATGAAAAAGATGAACACTCGATTTGCAGCGATGACATCACGAGTGTTTACCAGGATAAATTTGGAAAAATATGGGCGGGAACCGCGCGCGAAGGATTATGCGTGTATTATCCGAACTCGGGAAAATTTTTTCTTTACTCGCACGAAAAAGAAGTACCGAATTCTTTAAGCAGTAATAAAATCAATACCCTTTCGCAGGGAAGGAGCGGAATGTTCTGGGCGGCAACGAGCGATGGAGGTCTCAATGCTTTCAGTCCGAAGACACTCAAGTTTAATTTATTTTCTCCCATTCCGAAAGGAGAAGATGAAAGTGTGTATGAAAAAATTTCCTGCATGCTGACGGATAAAAATAAAAATCTTTTCATCGGTACAAAAGAAAACGGGATTTATGTCATAGGAGAAAATCACAAAGTGAAAAATTTCAGGAAAGAAAAATCAAATGCTAATTCCATTTCCGATAATAATGTGAATTGCATTTTTCAGGATAAGGATGGAAAAATATTTACAGGAACAGATGCCGGTCTGAATGAATTTAATTCTTCTTCAGAAAAGTTCAGAAAAATTATTTTCGATAAAAATTATTCTGATGGCGAAATTTCCGCAGTGTATGAAGACCGCGACAATATGCTTTGGATTGGAACGAAGGACGGAAGTTTATTTTCCTTCGATGAAGCAAGCAATGTTTCTTCGGCTTACTCGAATAATAATAATTCTGGCGGGCAGTTGAGCGAAAATAATATTACGTGCATCACGCAATCGCAAAATGGAATCATCTGGATTGGAACGTACGGAAGCGGCTTGAAAAAATTTGACCGCAAGACAGGAAAATTTTTTATGTACCGCAGCGATGATAAAGTTGCTCATCCCATCGGTGGAAATTTCATTAACAAAATTTACGAGGGAAAAGACGGAGTTCTTTGGATTAGTACGCAAGGCGGAGGATTGAACGTGCTTCACCCGAACACAAATGATTTTACGGTTTACACAATGCTCGATGGCTTGCCGAATAATTCTCTCGGTTCAATTTTTCAAGATGATAGTTTGAAACTTTGGATTGGAACAGACAATGGAATTTGCAGATTAAGTTTTGACGGAGAAAAAATTCAGCAGTGCAGAATGTTTGATATGATTGACGGTTTGCCCACAACAGAATTTTATGACGGAGCAATTTGCAGGAATCAGAATGGAAGAGTTCTTCTCTCCTGCAAAAAAGGTTTAATCACTTTTCATCCCGACAGTTTGAAAAATAATCCGTACAAGCCGCCCGTCATCATTACAGATTTCATGCTCTTCAATAAAATCATTCAGCCGAATGATTCATCGGGCATTCTGAAAAATTCTATTTCAATTACGAAAGAATTATTTCTGAATCATAATCAAAATTCTTTTTCGTTTGAGTTCACCGCTATCAGTTTCATCAACCCGATGAAAAATAAATACGCGTTTATGCTCGAAGGTTTTGACAAGGACTGGATTTTTCACAACGCGCAAAACCGCACGGCAACTTATACAAACCTTGACCCCGGAGAATATATTTTCAAAGTGAAGGCAAGCAACAACGATGGAATCTGGAATGAAGAAGGAACTTCTGTGAAAATTTTTATCGCGAGCCCGTATTATAAAAAATGGTGGTTTGTTTTGCTTTGCGTTTTTTTCACTGCCTCAATCTGCTATACGATTTACTGGATTCGCCTGCAAAGAATTCTTGAGATGGAAAAAGTCCGCACGAACATTGCCCGCGATTTGCACGATGATATGGGTTCTGCGCTCAGCAGTATTTCCATTTACAACGAAGTGGCGAAAAAAATGACGGAAGAAAAAGTTCCTGAAGTTGCTTCTGTGCTTTCGAATATGGGCGATACTGCGCGCGAATCCATGGACAACATGAGCGACATCGTGTGGGCTATCAATCCGAAGAATGATAAGTTCTCTGCGATTATGGAACGCCTGAGAATTTTTGCGAATCCAATTCTCGAAGCAAAAGAAATTCAACTTCATTTACAATTTTCAGAATCTCTCGGAGATTTGCAATTGCTGATGCAACACAGAAAAAATATTTATCTCATCCTGAAAGAAAGCATCAACAACATTGCAAAATATTCCGAAGCGAAAAATTGTTTTATCATAGTGGAAAAAAAGGAAAAGCGAATGAACATTCAAATCAAAGATGACGGAAAAGGTTTTGAAAAAACAGAACTCACGCTCGGAGGAAACGGATTAATCAATATGAAAAATCGCGCGGAAGAATTAAATGGCTCGCTGAATATTTCTTCTGAAATTGTAAAAGGAACGATTGTGAATTTTCAATTTGAAATCTGATGGCAAAAAAAATAAAAGTTACACTGTATGACGATAACAACTCGCTGCGGAAAAGTTTGGAGCAATTGATTCAAACCTATCCCGATTTTGAATTGGCGGGAAGTTTTCCGAATCCGCTGCACATTCTTGACAACACAAAAGAAAAAACTCCCGATGTAATCCTGATGGATATTGATATGCCGGGAATGACGGGTATTGAAGCAGTGGAACTCGTTCATAAAAATTTTCCCGAAGTAAAAGTAGTGATGCAAACAGTTTTCGATGAAGACGAAAAAATTTTTCAATCCATCTGCAATGGAGCGGTAGGATATATTCTGAAAAAAACTCCGCCATTGCAAATTCTTGATTCAATCAAGCAGGCAAAAGATGGCGGTGCGCCAATGACTCCTTCCATTGCAATAAAAATTCTGAAAATGTTCCGGCAGCAACCACCGCCACCCGAAGAAAAAGATAAAGTGGATTTAAGTTCGCGCGAGCAGGAAATTCTTTCAGCGCTCACAAAAGGCATGAGCTATAAAATGATTGCCGAAGAAATTAAAATCGGAATTGATACCGTTCGCTTCCACATAAAAAATATTTATGAGAAACTACACGTTCATTCAAATACCGAAGCGGTTTCGCGCGCGTTGAAAGAAGGACTAATCTAAAATTCCAAAATACAAATCCCAAATAACAAACATTTTTTCATTCTTGGAATTTGTTTTTTGGGATTTGTTGGTTGAATTTCTTTGAAATTTCGCCTACCTACATTAAGATGTAGTTGATGACGCCTCGCGGTTGATATACATTTGTTTTAAGAAACAAAAAAATCAACCACAAAAATCAAAACAATGAAAACTATCATCTACGCTCCGCTCGCTGTAAACAGCAATTCAAATTCAATGGCGCTCAACTTAACCAAAGTTCCGTTCGCCATCGAAAACAAAATTGAGTTCAACATGGTTTCCATAAATATGTGGAACCGCATTTACAGAAAACAGGAAACTGCTGCTTATAATAAGGAAGCAAGCATCTGGTCACTGAACTTTATCAGCGCTGCACTTTTCAAAAAACTCAGCATGACAGTTGTGTTAGTGCTGCTCTCAATTTTTTCTTTCGGAAAAATTACTATCAATGATGCAGAAAAATTTGTTAACGCGAATTCAAAAATCACTGCCGTTGCTGAAACAGAAAAATTTCTCTGGATTGGAACGAATAACGGAGTGGTTCGTGTGAACAAGAAAAATGAAAAAGCAGTTTATCTCACTGTTTCAAATTCAAAACTGCCTTCCAATAATGTTACTTCCATCTGTGTTCGTAAAGACGGCAATGTTTGGATAGGAACTGCAAATGGAATTTTGCGCTATGATAAATTTGCATACATCGTTGTAAATTCTGATAATTCACCTCTTGCAGAAAACAAAATCACTTCAATAGTGGAAGACAAGAAGAATGATTTGTGGATTGGAACTTCGCATAGCGGATTAATGAAAGTTCATAATCTTTCTTACCAAATTTACAACCCAAAAAAATCTCCGTTGAAAAGCGATAACATTGCTTCACTTACTACCGATGAACAAGGAAATGTATTTGTGAATAGGTAGAAATTAATAAATGTGGTTGTGTAAAGCGCTCTTCACCGGGCGCTTTATTTTTTTACAGCGGAGGCAGTTCAATATCATCCTGCACAATGAACGCTCCCGGAAAATCATCTGAGATTTCCTGCAGAAGTTTATACGCTTCAAGTTTGGTTCGGAAATTTCCCACCCTGATTTTGAAATACGGCTGCTGGTAATCTAAGTAAGCCGGAATATCTTTATACTGCGAAGTGAATTTTGATTTTGTATCGAGCGCTTTTGCTTTCTCCGCGCCAAAATGAATTTGCACGCGGTAGCCCTTCATGGTTCCGCGCTTGGCTTCGTTAATCAAAACATGTTTCAGGATAAGTTCATTCACGCGTTTATCCTGAATGATTCCGCTGTCGGCAGCGAAAGCGCGGAGAGAATCGGATTGGCAATAAGAATTCAGAAAGAAGAAAAAAGAAATCAGAAGAAGTCCCGATTTTATCGGGATGCAAAGCCAATTTTTTTTTTTCATTGAAACAAAAATAATAATTTCGATGCTTGAACTTTATTCGGCAAAGTAATGATATTCGTCATGCTGTTAATAACTCTTTAACAAAAGAAAAAATTCTTGTTCAGGATATAAGAAAACTTTTACTTTTGTCACGCAATTGTCATAGAAATTTGCTCTTTTACAATGACCAAACTTATTTTATGATTTGTTTCTACTCCCGCTTCTCTGAATTTCTTTTAAAATCTTTTTTTCTCTTCGTTTTTATCTGCCCGTCAGTAAGCATTAGCTTGTCTGCCGAAGACGGAGGAAAACTTTTTAAGCAAAACTGTTCGCGCTGCCATACGATTGGCAAAGGCAAACTCACCGGACCGGATTTGCAAGGCGTTTTAACACGTGTTCCTTCTGAAACGTGGATGCATGCATGGATTAAAAATAACAAAGCTGTTTTGAAATCGGGCGATGCGTACGCGAATAAAATTTTCAATGAGAACGGAAAACAAAACATGGATGTGTTTGACGGAGTTCTCAGCGATGAACAGATTGATGCGGTGATTGCCTACGTGAAAAATCCTCCGGCTGAGAAAAAAGAAAATGCTCCCACTGCTGCCGGTGAAAATGCAGCGCAGCCGCAGGAAAAAGGACTTCCCGCATTTACCATTCTTCTCATTGCCGCAATTGCTCTTCTGATTCTCGTAAGCGTTCTCGGAAGTGTAAAAAAACATCTTCAGGATAGCGTGAACGCTAAAAAAGGTTTGCCTCCTTCCGAACCGCAAAGCGCCTATCAGTGGGTGAGACATCATAAACGCATTACTGCGCTTATCGTAATTATTCTCGGAGGATTTTGTGTGCGATGGATTTATATTGGCGTGATGAACATCGGAGTTTACGATACGTACAAACCAACTCAGCCAATAAAATTTTCTCACCAGGTTCATGCAGGAAAACTTTCTATCAATTGTGTTTACTGTCATAGCGGTGCAGAGAAAGGAAAAACTGCCGGAGTTCCTTCCGCGAATGTTTGTATGAATTGCCACAAAGCAATTTCTGAAGGGCCGCTTACAGGAAAAGTTGAGATCGCAAAAATTTATGACGCTGTCGGATGGGATCCTGCGAAAGGCGCTTACACAAAACCGCAGCACCCTTTGAAATGGAACCGCGTTCATGCGCTTCCTGATTTCGCTTACTTCAATCACTCACAGCACGTGGTGGTTGGAAAACAGGATTGTAAAAACTGTCACGGAGATATTGCTTCAATGGATGTAGCGCAGCAAATTTCTCCGCTCACAATGGGTTGGTGCATTGACTGCCATCGTAAAACAGAAGTTCCGGGAATGGCATCCAATCCTTACTATGCTGATTTGCATGCTAAACTGAAAGAAAAATATAAAGGTGAACCCATCACAGTAGAAAAAATGGGCGGACTGGATTGTATCAAGTGTCATTATTAATATATAATAAGGAAGAAGTTTATGAAAAAATACTGGCAATCGCTTGACCAACTCAACGGAACTCCTGAGTTTCTTGATTCCGCTAAGAATGAATTTGCAGAAGATGTGCCAACAGCGGTACTTGGAAGAAAAGGTGTTCCTGCCGTAAAGGGAGAAGAAAGTTCAAATGATTTTTCCCGCAGAGATTTTTTGAAGATGATGGGATTCACTGTTGGAGCCGTAACACTTGCTGCCTGTGAAACCCCGGTGAACAAAACCATTCCTTATGTTATCAAACCGGAAGAAATCACTCCCGGCATTGCCAACTATTATGCTTCCACTTATTTTGACGGACATGATTACTGTTCGGTTCTTGTAAAAACCCGCGAAGGCAGACCAATCAAAATAGAAGGAAATAAAAAATCTCCCATCACGCATGGCGGAACCAGCGCGCGCGTGCAGGCATCGGTACTTTCTCTTTATGATTCTCACCGTTTGAAAGGACCTATGATGAAAGGAGAAACTGTTTCATGGGATAAAATTGACAGCGAAATTGGTTCTAAACTTTCCGGCAACGTTCGCATTCTTTCTTCCACCATCATTAGTCCTTCTACAAAAAATGTAATTGCGAATTTCTCTGCTAAATATCCGAACACGCGTCATGTGACTTACGATGCGGTTTCTTATCACGCGCTCGCGAAAGCAAATGACGGAATCATTCCTTCTTATAATTTCGACAAAGCAAATGTGATTGTAAGTTTTGCGGCTGACTTTTTAGTGAACTGGCTTTCTCCCGTTGAATACGCCTGGCAATATGCGCAAGGCAGAAAATTAAATAATGGAAAGAAAACTTTATCAAAACACGTTCAGTTTGAAAGCATGCTTTCTCTTACAGGAAGCAACGCAGATGTTCGAGTTCCGGTGAAACCATCGCAAATCGGAACGGCAGTGGTGAATCTTTACAATGCGCTTGCTTCCATGTCTGGTGGAAATACGGTTTCTTCTTCGGGAAAGGTTGCTGAAAAAGAAATTGCCGATTGTGCCAAATGGTTGTGGGCGAACAAAGGAAAATCATTGGTGGTTTGCGGTGTGAATGATTTGGCAATTCAAACGGTGGTGAAATGGATGAACGATATTCTCGGCAACAACGGGCAGACGGTTGACACGGAAAATTATTCCAATTGCCACCAGGGAAATGACGAACAGTTCGCCAACCTGATGGAGGAAATGAAGAATGGAAAAGTGGATGCCCTCATTATATATAATAGTAACCCTGCTTACACGGCTCCGGGTTTTGCGGATGCGATGAAAAAAGTTGCAACGAAAATTTCTTTCGCAACTTCAATGGATGAAACCGCATCGCTCTGCAATTATGTTTGCCCCGATAATCATTACCTCGAATCATGGAATGATGCCGAGCCGAAGAAAAATAAATTCTCTCTTGCGCAACCCACCATCGCTCCTATCTATAACACGCGCTGCGCGCAGGAAACGCTTTTGAAATGGAGCGGAAATAATTCCGATTACTATTCTTTCATTCAATCTACGTGGGAAAAACTTTTGTTCCCTGCGGACAAAGGTTTCACCGAGCACTGGAATGAATCTCTTCACAACGGTATTGCAGAAATTGTTCCCATGCCGGTTGACGAGAAAACCAAAAAGGAAGACGAAAAGAAAAAGGAAGAAGCGAAAAAGAATGAGAAGCCGGAAGAAAAAGAAAAAGATGTAAAAGATTTTGCGAATGCAACAGCGCTTGTTGCAATGATTGGTCGCGAGGAAAAAAAGGATGGATGGGAACTCATCTGCTATGAAAAAACCGGAATAGGAATCGGCAACCAGGCAAACAATCCTTGGTTACAAGAACTTCCTGACCCGATTTCAAAATGCACCTGGGATAATTACATCACCATGAATCCTTCCGAGATGAAAGGAAAATATTCTCAACTCGAAAGAGGAGATTATATGGGAGATATTGTTAAACTCACAGCCCCCTCTAACTCCCCCGAAGGGGGAGAATTGGCGCACGATTCCCCCCTTCGGGGGAAGGGGGGGCTTTTAGTCCCTGTCTTTCCTTCTCCCGGTCAGGCGCTCGGAACAATCGGTCTCGCGCTTGGCTACGGAAGAACCCATGCCGGCAAAGTTGCCAATGGAGTAGGGGCGGATGCGTATCAATTTCTTCAGTGGAAAAACGGAACTATTCAGAATTCTGTTTCAGGTGTGAAAGTGAGTGATGCAACAGGAGAGAAACACGAGTTCGCCTGCACGCAAACGCATCACACCATCATGGGAAGAGACACCATTGTGCGCGAAACAAATCTTGAAACCTATCTCAACAAGCCCAAAGAAGAATGGAACCCGATGGTGGGTGTTGCCATGCACGATGAGCACGCAAATTATCACGAAGAAGGAACCTTAAAAGCAAACCTTTGGGATGCGCACGATAAACCCGGTCACCGCTGGGGATTGGCAATTGATTTGCAGTCATGCATTGGCTGCGGTGCCTGCGTGATAGGATGTTCCGCAGAAAATAATGTTCCCGTTGTGGGCAAAACAGAAATAAGAAAGACACGCGAGATGCACTGGATTCGCATTGACAGATATTATTCCACCGATTTGAAATATGCCCAGGAAGGAGCCAAAGAAAATAAAGGGCTCATTGCTTCCTACCGCGAAATGGAACATCCTTCAGAAAATCCAAGAGTGGTTTTTCAGCCCATCATGTGCCAGCATTGCAACCACGCGCCCTGCGAAACAGTTTGTCCGGTGCTTGCAACCACTCACAGCACGGAAGGAATCAACCAGATGATTTATAACCGCTGCATCGGAACTCGGTATTGCGCCAACAACTGTCCGTACAAAGTAAGGCGCTTCAATTGGTTTCAATACGACAGCAACGCAATGTTTGCCGATGTGAATCCTGCATCGTGGGGAAATGATTTAGGAAGAATGGTGTTGAACCCCGATGTGGTAGTTCGCTCGCGCGGTGTGATGGAGAAATGCACCTTCTGCATTCAGCGCATTCAGGAAGGAAAACTTCGCGCAAAGAAAGAAGAGCGCAAACTGAAAGACGGAGATATTCAATCCGCCTGCCAAACCGCTTGCCCCACCAACGCATTGCTCTTTGGCGATTTGAATAATCCCGAAACAGAAATCAGCAAACTATACGATAGCGAAAGAAGATATTTGCTTTTGGAAGATGTGGGAGTGCAGCCGAATGCTTTCTATCTTACAAAAGTCAGAAACACAGAAGAAGAAAAAGCATAGGATGTACTAATTCCTTCGAGGTTTTTAAAACCTCGAAGGATTGATTAAGAAGAAAAGAAAAACGATGAATAAACTAACAAGCACGGTGAGCAACAAATCCAAAACGCTGAATATTTTTCCGGCAATGGTGAATAATTCTCCGCTGAGGGTGAACAACCTCAGTGCGAGGGTAAACAACCTCAGCGGAAAGTTAGATAACCCCGCACAGAAATTAAACAACCTCAGTGCGAAATTAAACAACCTTGCTGCGAAAGTCAACAACCTTGTTGCGAAAGTCAACAACCTTGCTGCGAAATTCAACACCGTTATTCATACATAACACTCAAAAACATGAAAAAACTTCTCCTCTCTTCAATTTTTGTTCTTCTTACCGCTGTTGCCATGCTGAGCGGAGTCGAAGCATTCGCACAAAACAGCCGCCTTTGGGGAACCTATTATGGCGGAACAAACAATGACGAGGGTTTTGCCGTTGCCCGCGATTTGGCAGGCAATGTTTACCTTGCCGGATACACTGCCGATACCACCGCTTCCATTTTCGCTTCTTCGGGAGCATTTCAGGGAGTATATGGAGGCGGAACAGACGATGCTTTCCTTGTAAAGTTTGATGCTGCCGGCAATCGTCTCTGGTCAACTTACTATGGAGGAAGCGGCACCGATTACGGCTATGCCCTCTCCACCGATGTGAATGGAAATGTTTACCTCGCTGGTTATACCAACAGCCCTGCAGGAATTGCTGCGGGCGGTTTTCAAAATACAATTGGTGGTGGCTACGATGCATTCTTGGTGAAGTTTGATGCCAACGGCAACCGCCTCTGGTCAACTTATTTTGGCGGAACTGCCAATGAATCATCAGGCGCTTCAACAGGCGAAGGTCTCGCCACTGATGCCGGAGGCAATGTTATTCTTACAGGCGTTACCGCCAGCCCTAACGGAATTGCTTCGGGCGGTTTTCAAAATACTTACGGAGGCGCCAACGATGCCTTTGTGGCAAAGTTTAACGCAGGCGGAAATTTACTCTGGTCAACCTACTATGGAGGCACCTCAGCCGAACAGCCATACGATGCAAGCGCAGACATGGCGGGAAACATTTATGTGGCAGGAGCCACGCAAAGCACTACCAATATTTCTTCTCCCGGTGCCTTTCAAACCGGATACGGTGGAGGAACGGATGCGTTTGTAGTCAAGTTTGGTCCCGGTGGAAACAGAATCTGGGGAACGTATTACGGTGGCGGAAGTGCCGATGAAGGGCGCGCGCTGAAAGTTAACGGAAGAAAAGTTTATCTCTCGGGAAGAACGCAAAGCACATCAGGCATTGCATCGCCCGGTGCCTTTCAAACCGTTCAGGGTGGCGGAGGAAATTACGATGCATACCTTGTAAAGTTCGATTCCAGCGGAACACGCAACTGGGGAACGTATTATGGAAACACCGGCAGCGATGCCGGCTATGGGCTTGCTATTGATTCGAGAGAAAATATTTACCAGGCGGGCAGAACCAGCAGCGCCACCGGCATTGCCACTCCGGGCGCATTTCAAACCACCTTCAGCGGCACCATTGACAATATGCTGGTGAAATGGGATTCGGCAGGCATTCGCCTTTGCGCTACTTACGCAGGAACCACCGGTTCTTCTCTTTCTTTTGGCGCAGCAATTGGCGGAGGAAAAGTTTATATTGGCGGATACACCAGCAGCACCGGAGGAATTGCGGGCAACGGTTATCAGAATACATTTGGCGGAGGCGGGTTTGGTGCCAACGATGGCTTCCTCATAAAATTTGAATCCTGCATCAGCGATACCATTGTTTCTGTGAGTGCAAAATGCAACGGGCAATGCAACGGAACTGCCACTGCACAGGGAAAATGGGCAACGCTTCTTCCTTATTCTTATGTATGGAGCACTATACCTGCGCAGAATACGCAAACCGCCACCGGTCTTTGTGCTGGAAAATATTATGTAACCGTTACCGATGCCAACGGAAACGCCAACACCGATTCGGTAACCATTACGCAGCCCGCCACTATTGCAATTACCATGACTTCGCTGCCTGCAAGTTCCTGTTCTCCCTGCAACGGTGCGGCTAACGCAAGTGTATCGGGAGGAACTTCTCCTTATATGTATGCATGGTCTCCTGGCGGAGGAAATGCCGCAACCGCCACCGGGCTTTGTTCAGGAAATTACACGGTGAATGTAACCGATGCCAACGGCTGTACAGGAACAGCAACAGTTACTGTTGGCGGAACATCCGCAGGACCCACTGCTTCAATTTCTTCTTCCACCAATCTTAAGTGCAACGGACAATGCATCGGCACTGCAACCGCAGCAGGCACGGGCGGAACTCCGCCTTATACCTATGCTTGGTCTAACGGGCAATCCACGCAAACCGCTACAGGACTTTGCGCGGCAAATTATACCGCCACCGTAGCCGATGCCAACGGATGTTTTTCAACCGCTACGGTAACCATTACTCAGCCGCCAGTTCTTTCTTCGGGCGGCTCGGTAAAGAACGTAACGTGCAACGGAGCATGTGATGGTTCAGCCACTATTACTGTTGCTGGCGGAACTCCGCCATATACCTATTCATGGGCTCCTGGCGGGCAAACCACTTCTACGGCTACCGGTCTTTGCGCAGGAAATTATACTGCCACCGTTACCGATGCCAACGGCTGCACCGTTTCAATGAACTATCCCATTGTTCAGCCCTCTTCCATAGGCATTGCCACTTCTTCGAACAATGCAACCTCGTGCGCGCCCTGCAACGGCTCTGCAAGCGCTGCAGTGGTGGGAGGAACTCCTCCTTATATGTATGCATGGGCTCCCAGCGGAGGCAATTCTTCTGCCGCCACCGGACTTTGTCCCGGCAATTATACCCTCACTGTTACCGATGCGAACGCCTGCACTGCCACTGCAACCGTCAGCGTGGGAGGAACAGCGGGTGTAATCACTTCTATTTCTTCTTCCATAAATATTGTTTGCAAGGGCTCGTGCACGGGTTCGGCAACTGCTTCGGGAAGCGGGGGAACTTTGCCTTATACCTATGCATGGTCTGACGGGCAAACTGACCAAACTGCCACCGGTCTCTGCGCGGGAAGTTATACGGTAACTATTACCGATGCCGGAGGATGTTATTCTTCCGCCAGCGTGAACATTACAGAACCCGCAACGGCTCTCACTGCCGCCACTTCGCAAGTCAATGTTACCTGCAATGGCATGTGCAACGGAATGGCAAGTGTGAATGCTTCCGGTGGAACTCCGCCTTATACTTATATGTGGTCACCCAACAGTCAAACCACTCCCGGTATTTCCAATCAATGCGCGGGCAATTACACTGCTACCGTTACCGATGCTCTCGGCTGCGTGCTCACAGAAACATTCAGCATCACTCAGCCCTCTTCGCTTGGAATCGGCACTACTTCTAACAACGCCACATCCTGCGCTCCGTGCGATGGCTCGGCAAGCGCAGTGGTAGTTGGCGGAACTCCGCCCTATACGTATGCATGGTCTCCCGTTGGAGGAAATTCTTCTGCCGCCACCGGTCTTTGCGCAGGAAGTTTTACGGTGAATGTAACCGATGCGAATGGCTGCACGAATTCATCAATAGTAAGTATTACAGGTCCTGTGCCTCCGAGCGCAACTATTTCTTCTTCCACTAACGCAACCTGCAATGCTGCCTGCGATGGTTCTGCAACCGTGAGTGTATTGGGAGGAACTCCGCCATTTACCTATTTATGGACACCGGGCGGACAAACTACTTCCACCGCTACGGGGCTTTGCGCGGGAAGTCATAATGTGACGGTAACAGATGCGGGAGGATGTTCTTCTTCTGCAAATGTTGTTATTACGCAACCGGCTGCTCTTACCGGATTCAGGTCGCATACCGATGTAACCTGCAACGGGCTTTGCAATGGAACTGCAACTGTAAATGTTTCGGGAGGAACTCCTCCTTATGCTTATACATGGGTTCCTACGGGAGGAAATGCTTCCACTGCCACCGGTCTTTGTGCGGGAAATTATACGGTGAACATTACCGATGCGAATAACTGCACACTCGCAAGAACGTACACGGTTACTCAGCCGTCTTCCATCGGAAATGCCATGTCGTCCAATTCATCTTCTTCCTGTTCGCCCTGCAACGGAACGGCAAGCGCCACTACGATTGGCGGAACTCCGCCCTATACGTATGCATGGTTGCCCACCGGAGGAAATTCTTCTGCGGCAGCGGGACTTTGTGCCGGAAATTATACGGTGGAAATAACCGATGCCAACGGCTGCACCGGTTCTGCAACAGTAAGTGTGGGAGGTTTATCAGGACCCATTGCTTCTGTTTCTTCCACGAACGTAACCTGCAACAGCGCGTGTGACGGAACTGCCTCTGCAACCGGAAGCGGTGGCACACCGCCTTATACTTTTGCATGGGCTCCCGGAGGAGAAACCACTTCTGCTGTCACCGGTCTTTGCGCGGGAAGTTACACCGTAACTATTTCCGATGCGGGCGGATGTTTTTCTTCTTCTGTTGTAAACATAACACAGCCATCTGCGCTTAACGGCTCGCCCACGCAAACCAATGTTTCGTGCAACAGCGCATGCACCGGTCAGGCGGGCATTACGGTTTCGGGCGGAAACAGTCCTTATACTTATATGTGGAATAACGGAGCCACCACTGCTTCTGCAACCGGGCTTTGCGCGGGAAATTATACTGTGACAATAACCGATGCAAGCGGCTGTACGCTCACGCATACCTATACAATCACGCAGCCCTCTTCCATTGGAATAGCCACTACTTCAAACAACTCAACATCCTGCACGCCTTGTGATGGCTCTGCAAGCGCAAGCGCAGTGGGCGGAGTTCTTCCTTATAATTATATGTGGTCGCCCAGCGGAGGAAATGCCGCCTCTGCCACCGGGCTTTGCGCGGGTATTTATACCGTGACTGTCACCGATGGAAACTCCTGCATGGCAACCAGTACTGTCAGCATTGGCGGTCCGATGGGACCTACGGTTACGATAACTTCTTCGGGACCTTCTGCTACTGCAACTGCAACAGGAAATTCTCCGTTCACTTATTCATGGTCAGACGGGCAAACCACTTCCACTGCTACCGGGCTTTCCACCGGAACGTATACAGTTTGCGTTACGGATAATGGAGGGTGCATTACCTGCGCGACAGTTACAATCAGTTTAACAGGTGTTGGTGTTCCTGTTGCAACCAATTCGGTGAAAATATATCCGAACCCAACAACAGAGATTGTTTTTGTGGAAGGATATTTTTCAAATCCGCAGACAATAACCATTTCGGTAATGAATATGCTTGGCAAAACAATGTTCCGCGAGCAGGTGAATTCAGGCAATTACATGAATAAGAAATTATATACAGGCAATCTTGCTCAGGGAATTTATTTTCTGCAGATTGTCGGCAACGGAGCAATACTAAAAACAGAAAAACTCGTGATTCAATAAAAAATAATTAACGATTAGATTTATGTTTAAAGAAGCATCCATACGCGAGCCGCTCATTTTAGGAGATAAAATTTCATATCACCAGATTTCGGAAGATGTTGCCCGCCCCGTTGAAGGCAAAGCAAACAAATTATGGTGGACGGTGTTCACCATTATGTTCTGCGCAATGCTCTGGGGATTTGGCTGCCTTGCTTACACGGTAGGAACAGGAATTGGCGCATGGGGAGCAAACAAAACTGTTGGATGGGCTTGGGACATTACTAATTTCGTTTGGTGGATTGGTATTGGTCATGCGGGAACACTTATCTCCGCAGTGCTGTTGCTTTTCCGCCAGCGCTGGAGAATGGGAATCAACCGCTCGGCAGAAGCGATGACAATTTTTGCAGTTATTTGTGCGGCAATTTTTCCTGTGTTTCACATGGGAAGAGTTTGGCTGGCGTACTGGGTAATGCCCATTCCGAATCAGTTCGGTTCTCTCTGGGTGAATTTTAATTCTCCGCTTCTCTGGGATGTGTTTGCAATCTCAACTTACTTCACCGTATCAGTTATTTTCTGGTATCTCGGATTGATTCCCGACTTTGCAATGATTCGCGACCGCGCAAAAGTTGCCGGCAACAAAATGCGCCAGATGATGTACCAGATTCTTTCTTTCGGTTGGAGCGGAAGAGTGAAGGACTGGGTTCGCTTCGAAGAAGTTTCTCTCGTGCTTGCGGGACTTTCCACTCCGCTTGTGTTTTCAGTTCACTCAATCGTTAGTATGGACTTTGCAACTTCAATAGTTCCGGGCTGGCACACAACCATCTTTCCTCCTTACTTTGTTGCGGGAGCAATTTTTTCCGGCTTCGCTATGGTGCTTACGCTTGTGCTCATTATGAGAAAAGTGTTAGGGCTCGAACATTACATTACGGTGAAACACATTGAGTACATGAACATCATCATCACGCTTACCGGCTCTTTGGTGGGCATTGCTTACCTCACCGAATTTTTTATTTCGTGGTATTCAGGCGTGGTATATGAATCGTATGCGTTTATCAATCGCTCATCGGGACCTTACTGGTGGGCTTACGCAACTATGATGACCTGTAATCTGGTTTCTCCGCAACTTTTCTGGTTCAAAAAGATTCGCACAAATCTTATGGCAACATTTATTTTGTCGTTGGTGGTGAACACCGGGATGTGGTTCGAGCGTTTTGTGATTATCGTTACTTCGCTTCACCGCGATTATCTTCCTTCTTCGTGGACAATGTATTCGCCCACGTGGATTGAAGTTGGAATTTTCATCGGCACGCTTGGATTTTTCTTCACCGCATTCCTCGCGTTCTCAAGAGTATTTCCTGTAATTGCGCAGAGCGAATTAAAAACGATTATGAAAATTTCAAGCAAGGTATTTAAACAAAAAAACCAGCCCTAACCCTAAAGGGAACAAAGGCAAGGAAAAATTAATAAATAAAAACAACAACTCGCTCTTCTCCCTTTAGGGCAGGGGCAAATAGTATGAAATCAATTCACGCGATATACGATGACGATGAAGTGCTGGTGAGCGCGGCAAAAAAAATTAACGGAGCGGGAATAAAAGTGAAAGAGGTGTTTACTCCGTTTGCGGTGCACGGGCTTGCAGAAGCGCTTCACGTTCCGCGCACGCGCATTGCCATTTGTTCTTTTCTCTATGGCTGCACCGCGCTGAGTTTAGCATGTCTGGGAATCTGGTATTTTATGGTGAGCGACTGGCCAATGGATGTGGGCGGAAAACCAAACTGGACTTTGTATCATAACATTCCCGCATTCATTCCTCCGATATTTGAGTTCACTGTTTTCTGTTCCGCGCATTTAATGTTCTGGACACTGCTTTTCAGAAGCTGGATTCTTCCCGGAGTAAAACCCAAAAATCCTGACCCGCGAACAACGGACGATAAATTTTTAATGTGGATTGAAACAGATGATACAGATAAAGTTTCACGGCTGCTGAAAGAAACAGGAGCGAGTGAAATAAAAATAGTTTAATACAAGTACAAAGTATTAAGTAGTATGAAAAGCAAAATAAATAAAACAAAAAGAATTTTTAAGTTGAATGCCTTGGGCATTGTACTTTGTACTTTGTACTTTGTACTTTCTTCCTGCAACAATGTTCCGAACAGCCCCGGCTGGGAATACATGCCCGACATGTACCGCTCTTCTTCCTACGAAACTAATTCGGGCAACAGAATTTTTGCTGATAGTTTATCCAACCGCAAACCTGTTGCCGGAACAATTTCCCAGGGATGGGTTGCGAATTCAGATTACTCGATGACGAAAATGCCTTATCCCTATAAGAACGACAGCGCGGGCTATGAAGATGCAGGAAAAAATCTCAAAGACCCTTTTCCCGCTTCTGCAGAAATGGTTGCGCAGGGAAAAGAAAAGTTTGAAAAGTATTGCATTCACTGTCACGGACCCAACGGGCAAGGCGATGGAACTGTGGTGACGATTGGAAATTTTCCTCCGCCACCGGCTTATAATTCTCCGCAACTGAAAAATCTTCCCGAAGGAAAAATGTTTCACACGCTTCAATACGGAAAAGGCATGATGGGCTCGCATGCTTCGCAGTTAACGGTGGAAGACAGATGGAAAATTATCCGTTACGTGCAAACGCTGCAGAATCCCGGAGGAGCAACAGCAAATGCAGCACCTGCTGATACAGCGAAAAAAGAAATGAAAGCGCCTGCGATGCCGAAAGACACAACTAAAAAAGCAACCGATAAAAAGTCATAAGAATTTATGAGTATGAATTATGAATTCACCAACAAAACGAAGAAGATACTCTTCGGAATGATGGGCATTGGCGCACTCGCGCTCGTGTATGCAATGATTCGCCATATTCCCATTCAGCGCGTGTGGGCAAATCTTCTTGTAGATATTTTCTTTTTTCTTTGCCTTGGCATTGGCGCTACTTTTTACATGGCGAAAAAATATGCAGCCGAAGCATCTTACGCCATCGTTTATAAAAGAGTGTACGAAGCCATCAGCGGTTATCTTCCGGTTGGAGTGCTCATGCTTTTTGTTTTTCTTGTCTGCGGATTTTTAGGATTGCACCATATATACAAGTGGACAGACAAAACTGTTTATGACACTGCGAGCGAACACTACGATAAAATTCTTGCCAACAAAGCGCCTTACTTCAACCCGTTTTTTTACTGGGCAAGATTTATTTTGTATTTCGGTGGAGCCATCTATGCGCGTAATCTTCTCCGCAAACGCTCGCTCGAAGAGGACTTGACAGGCGATATAAATCTTCACAGGAAAAATATTACCACCTCCGCAGGATTTTTAGTGCTCTTCGGATTTATTACTCCGGTGATGGTGTGGGATGTAATCATGTCGGTTGATACGCATTGGTTCAGCACTATGTTCGGATGGTATGTGCTTGCAGGTTTCTGGTGCACCACGATGGTGGTGATCACGCTGCTCTCGCTTCACCTGAAAGACAAAGGATATTTGCCCGAGATGAACGATAATCATTTTCACGATTTGGGAAAATGGATTTTTGCTTTGAGTTTTCTCTGGACTTACACTTTCTTCTGCCAGTTCATGCTCATCTGGTATGCAAACATTCCCGAAGAAGTAACTTATTTTCACGACAGGATTGACGCGATGGGATATCGTCCGCTGTTCTGGATTATGTTCTTCATAAATTTTTCTTTCCCGATGTTATTTTTAATGTCGCGCGATGCAAAACGGAATTCAACATATTTGAAAATCATAGGAGGAATTTTAATTTTCACACACTGGCTCGATGTTTTTGTAATGGTGATGCCGGGAACAGTAGGTGGGGGCTGGAGAGTTTTTTCTCCCTTTGAATTAGGATTATTAATCGGCTTTGCCGGATTATTTTTATTTGTGGTGCTCACACAACTGGCGAAAGCGCCCATCATTGTGCAGAAACATCCGTTGTTAGATGAAAGCAAACATCATCAGATATAAATAATAATGCTAATATACTAATGCGTACTAATGAAACGAATAATACTAATAAACAACATAAAAATGGTTGCCATCATTCGTATTATTCGTCATTTTATCATTTGTATCATTAGTATCAATTAGTATATTGGCATTTTAATTTAAAGATTAACGAATATATATGATAACACTTTTAACCTGGGCAGTCATCATTCTCGCAATCGTTTTAGTTTGCCGGCTGATGAAGATTTATGAACTTGCGGCAGAACTTCGCGGAGGAAAACCGCAATGGGAAGTTACGGAAAGCGACAACCGCATGAATGCGCGCCTGATGATTTTGTTCTTCCTTGCATTTCTTGGTTTTGCATTTTATCATTTATATGTATTTATTCCGAAACTTCTTCCTGTTGCCGCATCGGAACACGGAGCGAAAATGGACTGGCTCTTCAACTTCAACATGATTATTATCGGGTTTGTTGCCATTGTTACAAACTTCTGCCTGTTTTATTTTGCATTCAAATATTATGGAAGCAAAAAAAATAATCAAGCCACTTTCTTTGTCGAAAGCCATAAACTCGAATTAATCTGGACGGTTGTTCCGGGAATTGTTCTTACTGTAATTATTTTTCTTGGAATCAAAACATGGTCGGATATTACTTCCGCTCCGCAGGGCGAAAACATTGTGATTGAACTTTACGCAAAACAATTCGACTGGACGGCACGCTACGCGGGAAAAGACAATATCCTTGGAAAAAGAAATTTCAAAAAGATTACCGACACCAACCCGATGGGATTGGATTTGACCGACCCGAAAGGAAGCGATGATATTGTGGCGCGCAACGAATTTCATATTCCGAAAGGAAAGACAATTTATTTCAAACTCGGTTCGCGCGATGTGATTCACAGCGCCTACATGCCACACTTCCGCGCGCAAATGAACTGCGTTCCGGGAATGAGCACCGAACTTCATTATATTCCCACCATCACCACCGATTCAATGCGGAAAGACCCGCAGGTGATAAAAAATATTGCCGAGGTGAATGAAATTCTCGCGAAGAAAGGAGAAGCACCCATTGAATTTAATTATCTATTGCTTTGCAATAAAATCTGCGGGCTCAGCCATTACAACATGCAGATGAATATTATTGTGGATGAACCAAAGGACTACGAAGCATGGCTTGCAAAGCAAAAAACGGTGGGCGAAACAATGAAAGTTGAAACTGCGGAAACAAATTCTGCAGGAGATAAAATGACAGCAGAAAAAAAATAACCCTTCGACTACGCTCAGGATGACAATAGCGATAGCGTCAGTTCGGGCGGAGCCGGGAACAAATATTAAATATTAGATAATATGTCAGACCATTCACACGACCACGAACACGCAGAGCACCATGAGGAACATCACGAGCAGAGTTTTATCTCCAAGTATGTGTTCAGCATGGACCATAAAATGATTGCCCGCCAGTTTTTGATTACGGCAATCTTCATGGCAGTCGCGGCAATGATGATGTCCACTCTTTTCCGCCTGCAGTTAGCATGGCCCGATGAAAAATTCGCCATCATGAACTGGCTGCTCGGAGATAAATGGGCGCCCGGTGGAAAAATGTCTCCCGATATTTATCTCGGTCTCGTTACCATTCACGGAACCATTCTCGTGTTTTTCGTTCTCACAGGAGGATTGAGCGGAACATTTGCGAATCTTCTCATCCCTTATCAGGTGGGCGCACGCGATATGGCATCACCGTTTCTCAACATGCTTTCGTTTCATTTCTTTTTCTGGGGAGCCGTTCTTATGATAGGAGGAATGTTTCTTCCCACAGGACCTGCCGCACCGGGATGGACGGTTTATCCTCCGCTCAGCGCGCTTCCGCAGGCAATGCCGGGTTCGGGAACAGGAATGACGATGTGGCTAATCAGCATGACGCTCTTTATTATTTCTGCGCTGCTTGCCGGTTTGAATTACATCATCACTGTGCTTAACCTTCGCACAATGGGAATGACCATGATGCGCTTGCCGCTCACTGTTTGGGCGCTGCTCATCACTGCCGTGCTCGGAGTGCTTTCATTTCCTGTTTTACTTTCCGCCTGTTTGTTGTTGATGTTTGACAGAATAATCGGAACCAGTTTTTATCTCTCGGATATTTATATTAACGGAACGCCATTGGAACATTCTGGCGGAAGCCCGGTTTTGTTTCAGCATTTGTTCTGGTTCTTAGGGCATCCGGAAGTGTACATCATTATTCTTCCCGCGCTCGGGTTGATGTCAGAAATAATTTCCACCAACGCGCGCAAACCGATTTTCGGATACAAAGCAATGGTGGGAAGTATTCTTGTGATTGCGCTTCTTTCATTTGTTGTGTGGGGGCATCACATGTTCATCACGGGAATGAATCCGTTTCTCGGTTCGGTGTTCGTGTTCACCACCGTGCTGATTGCAATTCCTTCCGCGGTGAAAGCATTTAATTACATTACCACTCTCTGGAAAGGAACTATTCGCTTTACGCCCGCGATGATGTTCGTGATTGGTGCGGTTTCCACTTTTATTACCGGAGGTGTAACAGGAATTATTCTTGCCGATGCCGCGCTCGATATTAACCTGCATGATAATTATTTTGTGGTGGCGCACTTTCACATTGTGATGGGATTGTCTGCCATTCTCGCCATGTGCGGAGGTGTTTACCACTGGTTTCCGAAAATGTTTTTACGCATGATGAATAAGAAACTGGGCTACTGGCATTTCTGGCTCACGTTCATTGCGGCTTACGGAGTATTTTTTCCGCAGCACTTTTTAGGATTGGCGGGCGTGCCGCGAAGGTATTACACCAACTCCGCGTTCCCCATGTTTGAAAATCTTATTGACATAGAAAAGATGAGCACCTGGTTTGCCATACTCGGAGCGGTGGCTCAGTTTATTTTCGTGTTCAACTTTTTCTACAGCATTTTCCGCGGCAACCGCGCTCCTAAAAATCCATGGGGCTCCAACACGCTCGAGTGGACAGTGGAAGTGGGGCATCATCACGGAAACTGGGGAAAACATCTTCCGGTGGTTCACCGCTGGGCGTATGATTACAGCAAACCCGGAGCGAAAGAGGACTTCATTCCGCAAACCGTTCCTCTTGAGCCGGGCGAACTGGATGAAGGGAAAGGATACCATTAAGAAAATGAGCAGGTGAAAAAATGTGAAAGTGAGCAGGTGAATGAATCTCACTTTCCCACGCTCTCACTTTCCCGTTTTCTTGTTTTCACACTTTTCACTTTTCACTTTTCACTTTTCACTTCCGCGCAGGTGGAAGATTCCATCCGTGTTGCTTTTCATTCAAAGCCAAAACTCATAGGAGGAATTAATACCAAGAATACGTTCATCAATGGATTTCGTTCGCCCATTTACACTGCGTATGCAGGGCTTGATTTTAATCACACGGTGAGAATAGGCGCGGGGCTTTCGTGGCTGCATCTTTCTCCCTATGAAAACGGAAGAGACAACACGCCTTTTTATCTGACTCAAACTTTTTCCGATACTTCAGGCGTACACGAGGTTCATCCTGAGTTGCAGTTCCGCTACATTAATTTATTTTTCGAGTACGTTTATTTCAAATCGAAAAAATGGCAGTTCAGTGTGCCGCTGCAGATTGGAATTGGCGGTTCAAGTTATCAATATAACTACAACGGAAAAAAAAATAGTGAAGATGCGCACACCATTCTTCTTTATGAGCCAACCGTTTCCGGTCAGTATAGAATTATAAAATGGTTTGGCGTTGAATTGGATGTGGGCTATAGAATCATGCTTGTCACCAACAAAAACATCAAAGGAAAATTTGATTCTCCCATTTACAACGCGGGAATCGTTATTTACTGGGGAGAATTGTACCGCATGGTTTTTCCCAAGAAGTAGAATGTCAGGACTTACGCAAAACGGTGTCATTCCGAGCGAAGCGAGGAATCTCCTTTGTGCCAAACATAGGAGATTTCTCCCTCTGGTCGAAATGACAATACTCACTAAACTTCTGCGTAAGTCCTGAATGTAATTTGTACATTCGCAAAGCTGCGTTGCTGCTGCTCAAATCATCGGGCAAGCCCGTTACCGCAGAGGACGAACTCAAAGCGCTTCAGAAAATGGTGAAGCAGCGCAAAGAATCGGCTGAGATTTACCAGCAGCAAAACCGCAGCGACCTTGCGGGTGTGGAACTCTTCCAGATTTCGGTAATCGAGCAATACCTTCCCAAACAAATGAGCGAAGAAGAAATCAAATCTGCATTGGCTCAAATCATTTCACAAGTTGGCGCAACAACTCCTGCCGACATGGGCAAGGTAATGGGCGCTGCCACCAGGCAATTTGCAGGCAAAGCCGATGGAAAAGCGGTTGCCGCGCTGGTGAAGGAACTCCTCATCGGCAAATAAGCGCAAAAAACCGTAAAATCAGAGGAGCAGGTCATTGGAAGCAAGGAGCAGGTCATTGGCTCAAAGGAGCAGGTCATTGGAAGCAAGGAGCAGGTCATTGGCTCAAAGGAGCAGGTCATTGGAAGCAAGGAGCAGGTCATTGGAAGCAAGGAGCAGGTCATTGGAAGCAAGGAGCAGGTCATTGGAAACAAGGAGCAGGTCAAACGAAGCAAGGAACAGGTACGGGGCTCTCAGGGATATACATAACGAAAGGAGAAACTGAGAAAGTGAGAAAACGGACAGGTGAGCAAATCACACTTTCTCACTTTCTCATCTTCTCCCTGTCTTCTTTTTTACCGAATGGCAATGTACAATATTTCGCTGAAGTTGTAAAGGTCAGTGCCGTGAGTAACCGTAACTTTCTTGGCTTTGTTAGTGGTAAGAATGGTAGCGTTCTTATCGGTGGTGGCGCTCATTTTAGCAGCCGTTTTTTTGGTGTGTGACGGAGGCAGCACCACGGAATAATGCACGGCTATAATGGTTCCCGCTTTAAACCCGCTTACGATGAGTTCGGTAACCGGAAGCGCAACGGGTTTTTCCCATTTTGCGGGCAGTATATTTTCGTCAGTGGTTATTCCGTATTCATACACATACGTTGCGTGCCCCTTGGTTGCTGATTTCACGCGCACATGAAAACTTCCTTTTTCGGCAGGCAATGATTCAAAGTC